>JASFWU010000271.1:0-4194 GCA_050049035.1 Akkermansiaceae bacterium
CCCGGGCAAGAATCTCGGGATCGCCAAACTGATTGTGGTGCGACTGGTTCAAGGCTGCCAGAGTGTCGAGCTGGGCCCGACGGTCGGTCCGGGTCACGCCTTTGGGATTATTGAGATAGAGAACCGGGTCACCCTGGCTTCGCAGAAGAACACCCTGGTGTTCGGATGGAAGAAAGCCGGGTCCCCAAAGACGACTGAAGAGACTTTGCTCGCCGAAGTTGGTCTTGGCATGCATCACGACATAGCCGGGAAAGTCTTCATTCATGCGACCGAGGCCGTAGCTAAGCCAAGATCCAAGGCTGGGACGACCGGGAATCTGACTGCCGGTCTGAATGTAGGTGACCGCGGGGTCGTGGTTAATGGCCTCGGTAAAGGTGCTGTGGATGACACACAGGTCCTTGGCGACCTTGGCGGTGTGGGGGAGGAGTTCGCTGATCCAGACACCCTGGTCATTGTTGTCGTACTTTTTGAATTCATACTTCGACGGACAGACCGGCAGCGTCTTTTGCCGGGAGGTCATGCCGGTGATGCGCTGGCCGTCCCGGACTTCCTTGGGCAGATCCTTACCGGCCATGTCTTTCATCTTGGGCTTGTAGTCCCACATGTCGTGATGACTGGGGCCTCCGCTCATGAAGAGATAAATGACGCGCTTGGCTTTGGCCTTGTGATGCAGGCCGTCGCTGTTGGCCGGGGCGGCAAAGAGAGGATCCGAACCGAGAAAGTTCGCCATCGTGGCGGTTCCTAGGCCGAGGGCACCACGGCCAAAGAGTTGACGCCGGGTAAGGTTGAGATCGTTTTCGCGAAGAGGGTTCATGAAAAGAGGGAGTTGGGTTTAAAAGAGGGAAAGGGCGATGTCGCTGGCGAGGACGGTGGCGGCTACCTGGGTCCAGGAAGCCACTTCGACCGGGTTGAGTTTGGCGCCGGCTGCCGCTTCACCGGTTGTCAGGAGGGCTTTGGCATCGTCCGGTTTGGCGGAATAGCGTTTGTTCATCGTGGCCAGCAAGCCGAGGCAGGCTTTGCGTTCGACATCGTTGGCCGGACGACAGGCGAGGAGGCGGTAAAGAGTGTCCAGCCGGTCGCGGTCGCTCTTTGCGGAGGTGATCAGTCGCTCGGCAAGTTTGCGTGCCACCTCGATGCGCTGGGATTCGTTGAGCAAGGCGAGCGACTGCAACGCTGTGCTGGTTCGGGAGCGTTTCACACAGCTCGACTCCCGGTTGGGAGCGTCGAAGAGCGTCATCATGGGATGAGGGCTCGTGCGTTTCCAGTAAACGTAAAGGCTGCGTCGATAGAGTCGCGCTCCTTTGTCCTGAACATAGTTCTTCGTGTTGCTGGCCGGATGCATCAGGGCTTTCCAAAGGCCCGGCGGTTGATAGGGCTTCACTCCTTCTCCTCCCATCGTGGGGTCCAGGAGCTTGCTCGACCAAAGACCAATGTCGCGGATGACCTCGGCATCGAGGCGAAAGCCCGGACCGCGGGCGTAAAGTCGGTTTTCGGGATCATCGAGCCCCTTGTTTCGCCGCGAACTTTGTTGGAAGGTGCGGCTCAACACCATGGTGCGTAGCATCTTTTTAAGATCCCAGTTGGTTTCCTGAAATTCGATGGCGAGCCAGTCGAGCAACTCGGGGTGGGTCGGTTGCTCACCCTGAAGTCCAAAGTCTTCGGGAGTACGAACCAAGCCGTACCCGAAGACCCTTTGCCACATGCGGTTGACGAGAACGCGGGAGACAAGGGGGTGATCGGGTGAGGTCAGCCACTTGGCGAGTCCGAGGCGGTTTCGGGGGGCGTCTTCCGGAAAAGCGCTCATGACAGCCGGAGTCCCGGGTGAAAGCGGATCGCCGACCGGGCTGTGGTATTCACCACGATGGAGAATCTTGGTGACGCGGGGCTTGCCAAGCTCCTGGGCAACCAAAGTGGTGGTGGTGAAGGCCTTGTTGGCATCGAAGGGCTTGCTTGGGTCTTTTTCATGAGCCCGGAGGAGATCCCACTCCGCCGGACTGGCCGGGGCCTTCATGGCGGGGCCGTAGTCGTATTTGTTTCCATCAAGCGGCTTTTCCGCGGTGCTGTTGAAGAAGGCGAGAAGGCTGAAATACTCCTGCTGGGTGATCGGATCATACTTGTGGGTATGGCAACGGGCACAGGTGAGGGTCATTCCCAGAAGCACGGTTCCAAGGGACTCGGTGCGGTCGAAGTTGTTCTTGGCCTGGAATTCGTCCGCGATGGCACCGCCTTCCGAAGTGGTGGGATTCATGCGGACAAAGCCCGTTGCGATTTTTTGGCTGATGGTGGAATTGGGAAGAAGATCACCCGCGAGTTGCCACGTGATGAAATCGTCGAAGGGAAGGTTGTCATTGAAGGCGCGAACCACCCAGTCGCGGAAGGGGAAAATGCCTCGCTTGTTATCGAGATGAAGACCATGGGTGTCTCCGTAGCGGATGGCATCGAGCCAGTAGCGAGCCTGGTGTTCTCCGTAGGCGGGTGAAGCGAGAAGGGCGTCGACAAACCTGGAGTAAGCCTGGGGCGACTGGTCTTTCAGGAACGAGTCCAACAAAGCGGGCTCCGGAGGAAGGCCGGTGAGGACGAGAGCCGCGCGACGGGCAAGGGTGGGGCGGTCTGCCGCAGGGGCGAAATCGATGGCCGGCTTGTGGGACTTGTGGGTCGAGGAGATGTAGTGGTCGATGGTGCCGGTCTTAGGGGCCGTCTTTTCCTTTGCCGGAGGGACGAAGGCCCAGTGGGTGGCATATTTTCCGCCGCTCTTCACCCAGCGGGTGAGGATGTCCTTTTCGGCATCGGTCAGCGGCTGACCCTCAAAATCCTCGGGCGGCATGGGATCATCTTCGTCGTGGATCCGGAAGATAAGCTCGCTGTCTTCCAGCGCCTCGGGGTCGATGGCCCGTGTCCCGCTGTGTGACTTGGTGGCGGCTTCGTAGCTGTCGAGCCGAAGGTCCTTCTTTTTCTTGGTGTCTGGACCGTGACAGGCGAAGCACTTGTTGGAGAGAATTGGCAGAACCTCGCGGGCAAAATCGGGCGCTTCTGGAGCCGAAAAACCGGGAGTGATCAGGGCAAAAAGGAGAGCGATGCGGATCAACATAAATTGTGTGGAACTGTCCTATCCTGCTACGGCTGCAGCGCGGGGCAACGATCAAAAGATCCTATTTTGCCCGGGGATGAGCCGACTCATAGGCTTCGCGAAGGCGCTCCTTGGTGACGTGAGTGTAGATTTGGGTGGTCGAGAGGGAGGAATGCCCCAGAAGAGCCTGAACCGAGCGAAGATCTGCTCCATGGTCGAGCAGGTGGGTCGCGAAGGAATGGCGCAGCTTGTGCGGGGTTACATTGAAGGGAATCGAGGAAAGAGCGAGGTATCGCTTGAGCACCGAGTTGATGGATCGGGTCGAGAGGCGTTTGCGCAATTTGGAGAGAAACAACGGTCCTTCGTGAACGGTGGCGGCGAGTCGGTATCGCTGCATTGCAGCCATGGCGTGTGATCCGATGGGGACGAGCCTTTCCTTGGAGCCCTTTCCGATCACGCGGACCGATTCGTTGACCGAATCGATATCGTCGACATTGAGCGAGGCCAGCTCGGCGAGTCGTAATCCCGTGGAGTAGAAGAGCTCGAGGATGGCGGCATCACGTTCTCGCATCCAATCGGGTGCCTGTCCGGCGGGCTCGGTTTTCATCGGGAGCTCGAGAAGTTCTTCAATCTGGGAAAGGGTCAGAACCACCGGAAGTGGCTTGTCCGCTTTCGGGAGTTCGACTTCCGCCACCGGGCTTTTGGGATAACCGCGACGATAAACGAGGAATTTGTAAAAGGATCGGTAGGCCGCAAAGCGGAGCCGGATGGTGCTGCGGGCGAGATCATCCTTTTGGAGATGGAAAAGATAAGCGCGGAAGTGATCGGGCGTCAGGTCGCGCCACGATTTCATGCGCTCGCCAAGCCACTCTCGAAGCAATCGGATCGCCAGGGCATAGTTTTCGAGGGTACGCGGCGATGAATTCTTCTCCGTGGAGAGAAAAGCCATGAAGTCTTCAACTTCCTGATCAGGCGTGGCAGGCACCCGCACAAAGTATGGGAAAACTGACTTTTTTGGAATCTGAATCTTTCGGGTGGACTCCTGCGAACTTGACAGGTCGGACGTCGTTCGCTGGGTTGCGACGTATTCGATAGTGATGAAAAAGTGGATATCTGTTTTATCTTCA
>JASFWU010000272.1:0-4186 GCA_050049035.1 Akkermansiaceae bacterium
GATTTCCTTGGCAAACTGGACAAAATTGATTCCAAGGAAATTGGCAACCAACCAGTAGGCGGTAATGAGAAGGGCGGTGTTTCGCAGCACACGAATTCCGAAGAGATAGCGAAGATGCTTGAAGTGCCGGATCCAGATCCCGCGAGAAAAGGTCTCCTGTGGATGTGCCGGTGTCTTTACGACGATCCGTCCGATGACGAGAGCCACGATGCTGGCGATACCGGCTCCAATCACTGGAGGGAAGGCCGCTTTCCAGCCATTTTCGGGATCATCCGGGCTGACCTCGTTGTAGCCGGCAAGCAGATGATCGAACCACTGGCCCGCCAGCCACATTCCCCCTAGGATGCCAACCATGGTCAGCATGGACATCAGGCCATTGGCAAACCCGAGCTTCTCGGATCCGACGATGTCTTTTAGAATCCCCTGCTTGGCGGGAGAGAACAGGGTCGATTGCACCGCGAGGAGGAAATACCCGAATACGGCAACTTCCACAGACCGCACCACAATCGCAATCGTGATGAGAATGAAAAGAGCCAACTGGAGGAGAAGACACCCCCAGATCACGTCCTTCTTGGAAAAGCGATCCGAGACAAAACCGGCGACCGGGGCAAAAAGAATGAAGGGGATGGGAATCAGGGCGGCGAGGATGAATTCGATGTTTTCTCCGATTGCCGATCCTGCCGCGACCGCCATCGCGAGCCCCATGAGAACGAACTTGACGAAGTTGTCGTTGAACGCGTTTTGCGTCTGGACAACGAGGACCGCACCGAGCGAGACCCAGGAACGAGTGGAAATGACTGGGGCTTTTTCGGATTCGGGCATGCTGGGGTTGTACTGTAAAGAGAGGGCGAGGGCGAAGAAATAGTGCAGAATTCAGACCGAAGCCTTCCAGCCTTCCGGAAGGCGGTAGCAGCCCAGGATCTGTCGGAGCGCGGCAAGGTGCCCCCCTCGACGGTCGTCATAAGGTCGTTTCGGGGTCATCGTCCGCCACCCTTTCTCCAACCCGACCGAAGCCAGCTTCTCGCCGGGGTGAATCATGACACCATGCTCCGCGATCGAGAGCAGAGGGATATCGGCAGAACTGTCCGAGTAGGACCAGGAGTCGAGAAACATCTCCATCCCTTCTTCCTCGAGGTCCGGAATGATCTCTCTTGCGATCATGGCCGTGATCTTGGCTTCCTTCTTGTTGTTCGGCCCCTCGATCCGAGGCAGCAACGGCATGCGGTCTTCGACGATCATATCGGTGCCGAGAAAATGATCGAAGCCGAGCTTCTCGGCGATACCCTCGAGATAGAACTCGGGGCTGGCACTGTTCAACACGAGGAGCCGGCCCTCTTCTCGCTGTCGCTCCAATTCGGAGGCAACTTCGGGATAGAGGCTGGCATCGAAATCGGATTCGAGAAACTCGGAGACATACGCTCCGAGCCGCTCCCTCGGCATCCCCCAGAGGTAACTGGCAAAGACCCGCTTCATCGCGCGGAGGTCGAGGATTCTCACGAGAAACAAGGGCAGGCTGAGCAGATAGAGCAGCAGATAGAGACGCCGCCATCCTTCTTTACGAAGGACGAAATTGCAGAACAACGCCTGCGTGTCAAAAGGCAGCAGGGTGTGATCGAGATCGAAAAATGCGTAGCCTCGAGCCATAGGGAGACGGAACATACGCGGTTCTCCGAAAACCTCCAGCCATTGCCTAGCCAAGAAAACCCGTTGCAGACTGTCGCATTACTGGCACAATCTGGGCACACCCGAATGCTTTGGCATTCTTAAATAAAAAACCTGCCTCCGATGAAAGCCTACGAAATCTTCCGGGAAATCCAGCCAGACACTGCGACTTCCGTTTTCCAATACCTGCGTGATGAACAACGCGAGGTCTACACGGCTTCCCTTTCGACCCTCGCCACCAATCGAAAGCTCCGCCCGGTTTTCATCCAGCGTAAACCTGGCCCCGCGCAAATCGACTGGCTCGTGAAGAACATCAAGCTCAAGACCTCCGACGAGATCGCCGAGCATGTCATCCAGCTCTGGCTGATGAAAGCCCACCAGGAAATGCTGACCCAGTTCCTCGACGGAGTCGGTATTGAACACGATGGCGAAGGAGCCGCAGAAGACATTCCCGACGAGCTGGATGCGAAAAAGCTGAAAGCCACGGTCGACCAGTTGCTGAAAGATCAGGATGCCGAAGCCGTTCGCATCTATCTTCATGTTTTCCAGACGCAACGCCCGGATGGCTGGCCCGAATTGACCTCCTTGATCGAGTCGACTCCTGAACTCCAGTTCGGAGAAGCAGAGCCCCCTGCCCCGGCCAAGGAAGAGAAGCCGGCTGCGAAAGCGGAAGAAGCTCCCGCCAAGGAGCCCGAGCCCGCCGAAGAGGATTCCTCGGAGGAAGACGCCTCTGGTGAAGAGGAGTAACCGCCTGCGAATCCATGAAAAGCGCCTACGAACTCGCAATGGAGCGACTTGAGGAATCGAGTCCCCAGGAAGAACTCACCGAGGAGAAAAAAGCCGCTCTCGCCGCCGTAGACGAGAAGTACAAGGCAAAGATCGCCGAGCGGGAAATCTTTCTCGGAGATCTTCTCGCCAAGGCTGCCGCAGAGGGCAACTACATGGAAATCGCCGAGCTCGAAACTCAGAAAACCCGCGAGATCTCTGCCCTCAAAGACGAGTGCGAGGCAGAGAAAGAGAAGGTGCGGAAAGAAGGTAAGGAGTAAAGAAGCAAAACAGGAGAGAATCCTCTGCTCCTCTGCTCCTCTGCTCCTGCGAGCAGAGCGAGCCTAAAACTCCGCTTTCAATTTCTCGATCTCCTTCTTGATCAGTCCTCCGACGCGATGCTTCGCGAGGTAGACCTGGGACTGGCTCACGCCGAGTTCCTTTTTGACCTGGGCGACGTCCCAGTCCTTGATCACATAGGCGTGAAAAATCTGGAACTGCTTGGGTGAAACGAGTTTCTTGACCCGCGCAATGGCGACCTCGGAGAGGTTGAACTTCCACTCGTTCTCCCACATCCGTTCGAGAATTTCTTCTCCGTCATCGCCCTGGAGTCGTTCGATCGTGGCCGTGTTGCGGAGATCCCCGTCTCCATCGGGAGTTCCTCCGGATTGGTTCATCGCCGCCGGATTCCGCTGTTTTTTCCGAAACTGATCCCCGATTCTCCAGCGGGTGATATTCATGAGCCAGGTCTTGAACGAGCCTTTCTCGGGATCATAGCGCTGCCCTTTCTTCCACTGTTTGGCTACGGAGAGCACGGTCTCCTGCACGACATCGAACGCCTCGTCCTGGCTCAGTCCCGACTTCAGGGAGACGCTGTAAATCAGGCGCCAGTATGTCTGATAAAAATCGTCCCAGGTACGCTGATCCTCCCAGTCCCCGAGTCGCTCGATCAGGCTCATCCGCGTCTTCGCAAACTGCTCTTTGACGTCCTTCTTCTGTAAATCTGGCTCCATGCGGTTCTTCTTCTGAGACGGTCGAGTCGGTGCTTCCATAGTGTTCATGGCAGATCAATACGGGGTCTGCATCGCAATCTTTCAGGAAAGAGATCTTTTTCGTTCTTTCCTTCACTCCTTGCAGACATAGCGCTCGGAGCTACCAGATTTCCCCAAGAGAGACGCTGCGGGAAGGTCCCGCGATTTCGTCTTGGCATTCTGCATCGGGCCTCTAGGTTTTCGACATGATTCGAATTGGTATCATCGGATGTGGAAGAATCCTCGCAGCGCACCTGGAAGGATATCGGCTTCTGCGCGAAGCCGGGGTCGATAACTTTGAGATCACCGCAATCTGCTCTCGAAAGGCAGAAGATGCACAGAGCTACGTGAAGCGCGGCGAGGGCCCTCCCCAGCGGAAACCGGTCTCTGATATCCCGGGGGATCCACTCGCCGTCGGAGACGAGTATCTCTCGGATTTCCAGCCCGACACCGAAGTCGAAGTTTTCACGGACTATCGCGATCTCATCGCCTCGGATCGGGTCGATGCGATCAACGACTTCACGATTCACAGCCTCCATCACCAGATCGCCGAACTCGCCTTCGCCGCCGGAAAACACGTCCTTTCCCAGAAACCCCTTGCGGTCACGATTGCCGGAGCCCGCCAGATGTGCTCCCAGGCCGAAGCTGCCGGGGTCACCTTTGGAGTCTTTGAGAATCTTCGATTCGCCGAAGGAGTGCGACATCAGCACTGGGCCTTTTCTCCGGAT
>JASFWU010000273.1:0-4185 GCA_050049035.1 Akkermansiaceae bacterium
GATAACGAATGACAAATGTGGCGATCCCCTTCCAAAGTCCGAAAAGCGAGTGGAGATATTTTTGATAATCGGGAAGCACCCAGGAACGGCCCAACTCAAGGCCCGGGTTCAGGTAATCAATGAACGACTGCTCGAACTCGCAGAGCGATGCGCTGTAGAGGCCTTCAAAACCGAACTCAGCCAAAATCAGATCGGTTCGCCCGAGACGGTATCCCCCGGCCAGCTGCTTTTTCTCCCGGTCCCAAAGAAACAGGTGGAGGTAGTATTCATCATATCGATCGAGATCGCGGGATTTACCGGATCCTTCTCCGACAGCCCGAAAAGTGACTTCACGAAGCCGACCGATCTCCTGAAGGATGTTGGGGATAGCTTTGGCGGGAGCAAGATAGATGTCCAAAGGGCCCTGTTTCGCCAGCGGTCCATCCCCACAAAGACCAGCCAGTTCATTGAGAACAAGTTCTCTCGGGATGGGTTCGGCAATGGATTCGTGTGGGGGCTTCATCATGGACGTTTTTGTCATACCAGCTCTGTATCAGACTCCCGCGGCTAGTGGTTATTGAAAGGAAGTGACAAAAAATTGACTCAGTCAATACCTGCGGTCTCACGATGTCTCAAGGTCGACGGAGCAATTCCAAATCCATTCTCCACCAGAAAGCCGCGCTGTCGCGCCATTTCATTGATCATGGCGTAATGGTGGACGGTATGGCTCACCAAAAACTGGAGTTCGCGGCCCACTGAAGACTCCTGCCATTGATTATCCGACCCACCGTAATCCATCAAAACCTTGACTGTCCGAGTCGCCAGGTCTCCATTCCTTTGAAGATCCCGCAGTCCCGAAATGAGCTGACCCAAAACCTGGCAGGCGCACTCGGTCTGGCATTCGACCTCTTCTTCACGCTCCCGGCGATCGTAATCCACCACCCCCTCGGGCATTCCGGCAATGAACGACAGATAGTGATCAAAACAATGCCGGAGATGCTGACCGATGCTCGAGCGATAAACTCCCTCGCCTGCCGCGGCGTAGTCTCCGTCGTCCATCCCGTCGAGCAATCGCTGCGCCTGCTGCAGTAAATGGACATTTGCGTCAATCAATCCGTTCACAATCATCATTTTGATCTGAGAGACTGTTAGGATGCCCTTAATTCCCGTCTTCTGCAATCATTTCAATTCTGCGGCGCAACCATGCTCCACTCCCGTCTCCTTGCTCCCGTAATCGCTTTGTCGAAAAAGGCTCGCCAGCCCGGGCCCGGATTATTCCGCCCCGCATTTTCACCAGCCCGGTGGGAATCAGCGCCGTCCGAACAAAGGCCGAGAGCTTCGAAAGGATGCCAATGGCAGCGGGCGGACGGCCGAAAAACCAGAGAGGCACCACCGTCGCGTCCATCCGCTCCAGAAGTTTGACGACGTGCGGATTCCATTCGGGATCGCGCATCCGGTCCCCCTGCCAGAAGGACACCCGCCCCGCCGGAAAAATCCCCAGCGCCCCGCCAGCGCGGACATGCTTGATCGTGGCACGGAGACCAGCCGGATTTGCCCCTCTTTTTTCGGACTCAAGCAAGCTGACCGGAATGACCCTGCCCAAGACCCCTTCAAGTAGAGTGACCTCGCGGTTGGCCATGGCGAGGAAGTCCTTTCTCAGGTCCCCCATCACTGCCATCAAAGCAAGGGCATCGGCGCCTCCATGGGAGTGGTTGGCCACCACCACCACCGGCCCCTTCGAAGGAACGGCCTGGGCCAGCCCTTCCATTCTAATCTCCAACCCAAGAAGGCGGACAACTCCCATAAAGGGGTTTTCGTCAGAGGCCGATTCGGCAAAACATCTCCTGATGAACGGGTAGCAAAGTATCCCCTCCAGAATTCGCGCCGCCGTTTCGTGTCTCGCGAGAAAGGGCAGGTGCTTGCGGGCATCGGCAAACTCTTCAGCCGTTTCGTCGGAACTCATCGACTTCCAGATAGTCTTTTTCGCGATGTTTTCGAATCAAATCGACCAAATCTCCCGCTTCCGGGGGAGCCACGCCACGCGCCCGCCAAGCCTCGCCAATCTCGGCGGCCAGACGAAAATGACGGCATAGATCGGCGATCCCCCGACGCCAGGGATAGCCGGGTTGATAAACATGTGCTGGTTCCCCCATGACTCCGTTGAGCTCCAGCACCACGATGTTGCGTCCCTCCTGGAGATCTTCCACCGATGGAACCTTCACGTCGTATCTCCCCAGATTGAATCCCGGATAACGGGCACCCAGCTCGTCAAAAGCTTCTCGAAGTTCATCGGTGGCGAGAGATCTTTCATCCGTGAATACCGCGCCGCGTGAGTGGGTTCCCAGGGGAGCCAGTTTGAATTCCTCGTCGACGGCTAAAACGGTTTCCAGTTCCTTCGCGTACTTTTTGAAGTAGTAGGAATGCGAAAGGACCGCCCGGTCATCTTCCTCGATCAGTTGCCGCAGGGTGCTCCGGCCATCGCCTTTGACCGATTGTGCGTGCTTGCCGCAAAGCGAGGTGATCCGCCCTGTTTTTTTTCCGGGAAAGCAGGCCCACTGAACTCCGAACTCAAGACCTCCGATAAATTCCTGCACGAGAAACCCCTCTTCACATTGCGAGATCCATCTCCGGACCGAGTCCTCGTCATGGACAATCTCCACTCCCTGGCCCCGTTGCCCGAAGTCCGGCTTCAGGACCACCGGGTATTCGAGTTTGCCCTTCTTGATAAATGACAGCACCCGATCGAAGGCATCGTTTGCCCCAGCCTCAATCCGGAGGTAGCGGGCAATGCGGACGCGACCATCTTTTCCGCCGAAGGAATCGAGAATGCCACCCTTTTCCTCCAGTGCGATCCCGCTTGCTTCCATGGCAGGATTGCAATTTGCCCAGAGAGTGAGCCCCCGCAAACGAAGGCCGTGCCAGATCACCGAGCAGATGACCGGCGGGTAAACCATCCAGACCGGCCAAAACTCCCAGCGGACCAGACGCTGCCAGCGTGCCCGCCAAAGGCGTTTGTGCATCTTCAACCGATTCATCACCCGGAGAAGATCTCCGGTTAATTTGAATCGGAAGTACGAACCACGACCCGATAAACGCCAACCTCGTTCATCCCGGCGGGAGACCTCAAGGTGACGATTTCGGTCCCGGTTCCGTCGTAGGGATTGTCGACCTGATCGAGCGACCATTGATCGCTGACATCCGTCCACTCACCGTTTTCAAGCAATCGCTGGAGCGAGTAGACCAAACGATCACCTGCACCGATGCGACGCCGATGTCGCACCAGGATTTCCCGATTTCCAGAGGTTCCCGTCACTTCAATTTCAGGACCGGATGGCGCACCGCTTCCCGGCATATTCCCAAAGGCATACTCCACCGAGAGGCTTTCTCCGTCTCCGTCGGAATCAGTCTCTCCTTGCTGATCCAGTCCCCCAAACCAACGCTGCTCCCAGTCATCGCCCAAGCCGTCGTTGTCCGAATCCTGAAAAACAGCCGCATTGCGCAACCGGCTTTTCAAGGCTTCGCGATTCGCAGGAATGGCCAGGCTCTGGCTGGTGAGGTTGTAAGCCACCCCAACCTTGCGGTTTTGCGGGTCAACAATCAGGACATCGCGATAGACGGCATTCCAACTGTTTTGAACGAAGACGGAAAACTCATCCTGCAACCACGGCAAATCGACATCGGCGGTGGCAATGTCATTTGAGGTTTCGTTACTGACATTCCAGTTGATTCCCAAAATCTCAATCAGATAGCCCGTCTCCTCATTTCGAAGCTCGGTGAGAATCTCCTCAAGGAAGCCAAACTGGCTTCTACAGTAGGGTCAGGTGGATGCGCCGAAATAGTAGGCCGTTACCTGATGCAGATAATCCCGCGGGGAGACGCCCTCTCCGGATCTCGGGGAAGTGAGGTTTTTATCGACCAGAGAAAAATCAGGCAGGACCTGACCGAAGGCTCCTCCTGCAAAGACGAAAAACGCGGCAACTCTTGAAATCATCCTGCCGAATGGTTCCACAACTCGCATTGATTCGCAACGCCCAACTCATCCTTGAGGAAAGGAAAATCAGGCCTACGGATTCATTGGGGTTCGGCCGGCTGCCGCCGCTCCAAGGTCGCGATGGTTGCCACGGATGGCCCCGAAAGGTCGGCTTGCTCGGCAAGATATTGCCAGACGATTTCCTCCCCTATTTTGACAAACGAACGACTCCAGGT
>JASFWU010000038.1:0-13471 GCA_050049035.1 Akkermansiaceae bacterium
CTTCGAGCATTCATTACCATCAAAGCGAGTTCCAGGATGAGGACGGATACCGGAGACTTTCCGAGCGCCTCGACGAGATTGATCGCGAGCGGGGAGGGAAGGGGAACCGGCTTTTCTACATCGCAAGTGCGCCGGAGTATTTCGATGACATCCTTCTGAACCTGAAGAAGGCAGGGATGAGCCAGGAACGACCGGATTGCGAAGGGTGCTGGTCGCGGGTGATCGTCGAAAAGCCGTTTGGTACCACCCTGGCGACGGCCCAGCATTTGAACGAAGTGGTCAACGGGACCTTCGAGGAAAAGGACACCTATCGCATCGATCACTACCTCGGGAAGGAGACCGCGCAAAACATCATGGTGCTTCGTTTTGCCAACGCGATTTTTGAGCCGATGTGGAACAAGGAACACATCGATCATATCCAGATCACCTGTGCCGAGCATCTCGGCATGGAAGGCGGACGTGGCGGATACTACGACAAGGCAGGCGCCTTGCGGGATATGGTGCAAAACCATTTGCTGCAGCTCTTGAGTCTCGTCGCGATGGAGCCGCCGACTGATCTCAGCGCGGACGGGGTTCGCGATGAAAAGGTGAAAGTGATCCGTTCCCTTCGCCAGTGGGACACTCCCGAGTTGGTCGCGGAAAACGTGGTCCGCGGACAGTATGTCTCGGGCAACGTGAACGGAAAAGAAGTCCCCGGATATCGCGAGGAAGACCGTGTCGATCCCGAGTCAGAAACGGAAGCCTACGTCGCGCTGCGGTGCATGGTGGACACCTGGCGTTGGAGTGGCGTTCCCTTTTATGTGCGCATGGGCAAACGGCTGCCCAAAAAGGCCACTGAGATCTCCGTGCATTTCAAAGAGACTCCCAGTGTTCTTTTCAATGCCATGCCAGGCGGGGTGCCTTCGGGTAACGTGCTCGTCATCCGAATTCAACCGGACGAGGGAATCTCCTTGATGATGAATTCCAAACTGCCCGGAACCACCCTGCGCATGGAGCCGGTGAAGATGGACTTCCACTACGCCAGCAGCTTCGGCAAGAGTAGTCCGGAAGCTTACGAGCGCTTGTTGCTCGATGCCATGGCGGGCGATGCCACCTTGTTTGCGCGACGCGATGAGGTCGAGGAAGCCTGGCGCTTCATTGATAAAATTCACCACGCCTGGGCCGAGAAGGGGAAGGAGATTCCCATCGCGGAGTTTCCGGCTGGATCGTGGGGGCCGCGGGAGGCCGACGAAATGTTGGCGAAGGACGGTCGAACCTGGAGGAGGTTGTAGATGAACGAGGAAATTGCAACCGATGGTCTTGGGATGCCGGTCGAGGTCGGCGCCATCGATGGTGAGCTGAAGCGACTTTGGGAAGCGGACGAGGCGAGCACCAATGCCTCCTTGATGAACTTTCTGGTCTACACCGAAGATCCACATGACCTCGTCAAAAACTCCGAGATGATTCAGGAGCTCACCCGCGAACACGCGTGTCGGGCGGTCTTGATCGCCATGAACCGCAAAGCTACCGAGGTGAAGGTGGAATCATGGATCACCGCGCATTGTCATTTGGCTCACGGGAAGAAGTCGATTTGCTCGGAACAGATTGCCTTCTTGCTCCATGGCAAGTCACTCGGGCGTCTCCGCAACACCGTGTTTGCCCATCTCAACAGCGACCTTCCCTTGGTCTTTTGGTGGCAGGGTGAGTTTACCGATCTTTTTGAAGAGCGGCTTTATCGTCTTCTCAATCGCTTGATTTTCGACAGCGCGACCTGGAGTGATCCGGTCGCCGGATTTCAGCGCTTGGCGGAGGCCCGCGAGGACACCAAGGGCCGCATGGTCACCCAGGATCTTTCCTGGACGCGGAGCTATTGTTATCGCCTTGCGGTGGCCCGTCTTTTCGATGATCCGGTGGCTCAAAAAGCATTTCCTTCCATTCACGAAGTGCGCTTGAAAGGGGACCCGCGGCATCGCGTAGCGGTGCTCCTTTTGCTGGCCTGGGTGGCGACGCGCTCGCAGTGGAGTCTCGAGAAATGCCAAGGCGATGAGTGGACGGTGGTTTCGCAGGAAGGTCAGGAGATCCGTGTTTCGTTTGACTGGGACGAAGAGGCCGCGCCAATCGCCGGTTTGACGATGATTGCTCCGGATTGTGAAGTCAGCATCACCCGCGAGCCGGGCAGCACTCATCTTTGCCAGTCGATTGTGGCAGGGGAGCATCGTTTGGAGCTTCGGGGACCAGCCGATGCCGACGAGCCCGAAGGTCTGGTAGCAAGCCAACTCTCCCGTGGCGGGAAAAACACCCTCTTCCTCCATGTCCTTCCCAAATTCGTCGAGATGCTGGAAGCCAGCGAATCATAACGCATGGCCTCGCCTCGATCGGTTTTTAGGGTCGTCACAAGGCCGGTTCTCCAGGATGTAATGTCAGTGTTCAGATGGCTCCTTTCACCAACATCGCCAAGCCTTCTGATCAACCGAAAAGACGTGCTCCTTCGCGCTTCGAGAAAGTCAATAAGTCTGGAAACTCAGTAGACCTGAAGCGGTGATAACCACCCAGGAACGAATCCCCTTAAATTTGGGATCTTTGATAATCTTTCATCCTGAAATGAAGGTGCTACAGATCAGATTCGACAAGGGTTCAGCCTTCGAATAGATTCGCCAAGGAGGGAAACGAGCACGCCCTCGAAACCCAAAACCGTGCTACTAATTCAACTGTTCGGCGAATCACTATGAATAACCCGCTTTCTCAAACTCGGATGGAATATACTAAGGATCGCATCCAGCACTACTCACAGGACGCTAGAGAGTGCTCTGACTGTGGGCAGATCTACTATCCGAAGGTGCACAGCCAACCCTACATAGTTCAATTTGGAGCAATAGTTGTCGGGATGGCGATCTTCGCGATATTCAAACTTGGCGGACCGTCTTGGCTCTACGCAGCTCTGCCTCTTCCGCTCTTCTTGTTCATGATCTTCTACTACCTTAAAGACAGGAAGGCCGTTTCGCCAAAAATGACGAAGCCCAAATATGGACAGGTAATCATCGAGTGCCCGGAGTGTGGCGGTGATAAACCCTAAGCGCCGAACAAGATGCTGCGATGAATGATCAAGGGGAACTTGAGTGATTATTTTTTGGTGGTTTCAGGCTTTGATCGGGTTTTGGAAACCTCTTTTTTGCGGGGTGTAAGGTTGTCCTGATTTTAGGATTCCGAAGATTTGGTGGAGCAGTTTTGGCATGATCGCGACGATGATTTGTTTGGGCTTTTTGCCGTTCGCCCTAAGTCGATCACCGAACTCTTTGAGGAGCGGATTGAAGACCCGGGCATTCATGGCCGGCATGAAGAGAGCTCGTCCAAAATGAGAGGATCCGACTTTGGTGATTGGAGTGGTGGATCTCCCCGAGGTGCCACTGACGTAGTGACCTGGGGTTAGGGGAGCGCATCCGCATCCCGCATTGTCTTGAGAACGGTCCGGCGAGAGTATCGATGGAGAAAGAACCTCTTGAGTCATCGCGCGAGATCCCGTCCGGTGTTTCTGGCGACGCCGGCTGCCCGTCTGAAAAATCGAAAAACTGGAGCGATTTCTGTTGCCAAGATCTGCCGCGAACCGTATCACCCCGCCCGCAAGAACAACTTGTTCGGCTCATTAGCTCAGTTGGTAGAGCAGAGGATTGAAAATCCTTGTGTCCCTGGTTCGATTCCGGGATGAGCCACCACTTTCGAAACCCCGGTTGTCCACACAGCCGGGGTTTCCTTTTGCCCCGGATCCCGGGTCAGGGACTGAGTCGCTCCAGGCGCCAGCCGTCTCCATCGCGAAAGTAGCAAAGGCGGTCATGGAGACGTCCCTGGCGACCCTGCCAAAATTCGAGGTAGTCCGGGGTCAGAGCGTATCCTCCCCAGAATTCAGGGCAGGGGACGGTCGACCCTTCGGGGTAGCGTTTGAGAAGCTCGGCCTCGCGATCCGCAATCGTCTGGCGGTCGGGGAGGTGTCCCGATTGTTCTTCGGAAACCCAGGCGCCGATCTGGGATCCGTAGGGTCGAACGGCGTAGTAATCCTCGGAGGTCTGCCGTGAGGTTTTGGCGACCGTTCCGCGAACGCAGATTTGGCGTTCGAGTTCCTTCCAGTGCAGCGTGATGGCGGCGTTGGGATTTTCCTCCAAATCACGGGCCTTTTGCGAACGGTAGTTGGTGAAAAACTGAAGAGTGCCATCGACCAGGCCTTTCAAAAGAAGAGTGCGGGAGGTGACCACGCCGTCTTTCCCGGCCGTGGAAACGGTCATGGCATTGGCGTCGGGAATCTTCTGTTCATGCGCCACCTTAAGCCAGGCCTGGAATTGCTCGAAAGGATCGGCCGGCATGTCGGAGCGGGAAATTCCGCCCTTGGTGTAGTCTTCGCGAAGATCGGCGAGGTTCATGAGGGAGAGTCGTTGTCGGAGTCGTCTTCAATCTCAAGCGAGACGTATTCATCGCCGTTTCTCTGAAGGCGGATGTTGTTGATCCAGAAGATGGCGAGGAGGCCTAGGAAGGCGAAGGTGAGTTCGAGGAAGACCGGGGTGAAGATGATCCCGGTGATCATGCGAAAGACCTCGCCGGGAAAGCCCGGGAGTTTTCCGCCGAGGCCGATACCCACCAGAATGGCCGCCACCGCGAAGATGGGCAGGATGCCGGTGAGGATCATGCGGGCCTTCTTGCTCATGGGGGGAACTTGGCAGAAAGATCCCGGGAAGCCAGCGGAGAGTCGTGATTTTCGGGGGAAGAGTGGAATTTGAGGCGAGGGGAGACTTGCCCGCCGGAGGGAAGCTGGGCATCTTCCGCGCGTGAGGTTGTTTGACACACTGACGCGCGAGCTCCGCGAATTGAAGCCATTGGACGAGAAGACCTTTCGCTTTTATTGCTGTGGCCCGACGGTTTACGGACCGGCGCACATTGGCAACTTCCGCACCTTTGTCATTCAGGACGTTCTGCGTCGGGTGCTCGAGCTGGGCGGCACCAAGACCAAACACGTGCGCAACATCACCGATGTGGATGACAAAACGATCCGCGACTCAGTCGCGGCCGGGATGACCTTGGCGGATTTTACCGCGAAGTGGCGGGATCGCTTTCACGAGGATTGCGAGGCCTTGAACTGCCTCAAGCCACACATCGAACCCAGTGCGGTGGCCCACGTCCCGGAGCAGATCGCGATGATTGAGGATCTCGTCGAAAAGGGACACGCCTATGCGCCGGGTGATGGCTCGGTTTATTTTAAAATCGCCTCTTTTCCGGAATACGGTCGGTTGTCGCGACTCGATACCCGCGAGCTGGAGCTGGGAAAGACGCAGGACACGCGGGCCAATTCAGATGAATACGACAAGGACAACATCGCGGATTTTGTCCTTTGGAAAGGACGCCGTGATGAGGACGGCGACAACTTCTGGGAGAGTCCCTGGGGGCAGGGGCGTCCGGGATGGCACCTCGAGTGTTCCGCGATGATTTTAAAATATCTTGGGGCCAGTTTTGATCTCCACGGGGGTGGGGAAGATCTGGTGTTTCCGCATCACGAGAACGAGCTCGCGCAGTCCAAGTGCTCCTGCGGTGGCGACTTTGCGCAACATTGGTTCCATTCCACCCACCTGCTTGTGAACGGGAAGAAGATGTCGAAGTCCAGCGGCACGCTCTTCACTTTGAGTGATCTTGCGGCGGAAGGTTGGTCGGCGATGGAGGTCCGCTATGTCTTGATCGGAGCAAACTATCGGAAGCAGTTGAACTTCACCATGGATTCGCTCCACGCGGCCCGCGAAGCACTTCAGAAACTTGCCAAGGCGGCCTCGGGTCAGAAAGCCCCGGGCTACCGTGAACTCACCAAGGGGGGTGATCTGGGTGTGTTTGCCGGGGCGTTCGCCCGTCTGGAAGAGGATCTCAACACCGCCGCCGCACTGGGAGAGGTCTTTGGCAATCTCAAGAAGATCAACTCGGATGCCGACTGGCGTGGCTTTTTCACCGTGCTGGCGGCCTTGGGACTGACACTCCCGGAGGTGACCGGAGTTGAAGTCCCGACGGAGATTGAGGAGCTTGCCCGCCTTCGCTGGGAAGCCAGACAAAACAAGGATTGGGAGGCTTCCGACCGATACCGTGATGAGCTCGCTGAAAAGGGCTGGGTCGTCAAGGATGGTCGCGAAGGCTACGAGGTGGTTCCGAAGTAAGGCCTTCGCTCTCTTCAAGAGGAGCCGAAGTTCCGGAGTTGCTCTTTTTTTGAAAAGATGCTGCTTCTCGACTTGCTTTATTAGGAAATGTTAAGCATTTTCGCGGTCTCTCATGACCAAGGTTGCCCGCGACATCTCCGAAATCGGCGCGAAATTCGCGATCGATGGAGATTTCGTGAAGGGCAAGGAGATCGAGAGCGGACATATCAACACCACTTACCTCGCGACCTACCGGGACGAAGACGGGGAGGAGATGCGCTACATCCTGCAAAGGATCAACGAGAAGGTCTTCCCGGAGCCCCTGGTGGTGATGAAAAACATCGAGCGCGTGACCCGGCACATCAACCGCAAGGTGTTCCAAAATAAGCGCGATTTCGGTGGCCAGACCCTTAATCTCTACCCCGGACGCGACGGAAAAAACTGCGTCGCCGGTCCCAAGGGGGGAGTCTGGCGTTGTTACAATTACATTGAAGGCTGTCAGACTTATGATGTCGTCGAAAACACCCGCCAGGCTTATCAGGCGGCGCGGGCTTTTGGCTCCTTTCAGGATCTGGTCAGCGACATGCCCATCGAGAAGGTTTCGGTGACCATTCCCGGATTTCACGACACCCCGGCCCGTTTTGCCCGGTTGCTGGAGGCAATCCGCAAGGACTCGGAGGGCCGGGTGGCGGAGGTGAAGAAAGAGATTGCCTTCATCAAGGAGCGCGAGGCGATCATCTCGGTGCTCCTTGATCACATTGACGCTGGTCGCCTCGTGGAGCGGGTCACGCACAATGATACCAAGCTCAACAATGTCATGATTGACGAGCAAACCGACGAAGCGGTTTGTGTCATCGATCTCGATACCGTGATGCCTGGTCTGGCTCTTTACGATTTCGGCGATCTTGTGCGTGGCGCCACCAGTCCGGTCGCAGAGGATGAAAAGGATGCCTCCAAGGTCGAGATGCGCATGCCCATGTTCGAAGCGATTGTGGAGGGATACCTCGAAACGGCTCGTCGATTCTTGTCGCCGTTGGAAATCGAGCTTCTTCCGTTCTCGGCAAAGTTGATCTCCTTGGAAGTGGGGATTCGCTTTCTGACCGACTACCTTGAAGGCGATCGCTATTTCAAGATTCACCGTGAAGGGCACAATCTGGATCGTTGCCGGACCCAGTTGGCTCTCGTCCGCTCGATCGAAGAGCAGGAGGGGAAGATGCAGGCCTTCGTGATGAAGTCCATCGAGCGGTGAATTCGGTCTTGGGGTTTTGGAATCCCTGCGTTTAGCTCTCGTTCATGTTCAGTGTGAGCGATTTGAGCGAAGAGCAGATTGAGACCATTCGTGGTTGGGTGGCCGAAGGAGCCCAGATGGCCGAAGTCCAAAAGCGGATCACCGAAGATTTTGGATTGAAGGTCACCTACATGGACACCCGCTTTCTTGCGCTCGATCTCAATCTCGAGTTCGCCTCCGAGGAAGAAGAAGAGCCTGCGGAGCCCGCTGATACCGTCTTGGAGGTAGAGCAGGAGGCGGAAGCGCCACCGGCTGTCGGCGGAGTCACCGCCACTCTTGACCAAGTGGCCCGCCCCGGGGCCATGGTGAGCGGAGCGGTGACCTTCAGCGATGGCATGAAAGGGATCTGGCTCATCGATGAGATGGGACGCCCGTCGATCGACCCCGATCAGGCAGGTTACCAGCCGTCCGAGGCTGATCTTGACGCCTTTCAGGACCAGCTCCGCACTTTGTTAGACGGACAGTTTTAAGTCAGGGTGTCCTACGTCACTCTGGACCGCCGCCAGAAGAGGAGAGGAAGCACGGCTGCGAAGGTAAGAACCGAAGTCGAAGGTTCGGGAAGGGCGAAGCCGTATTGCAGGTGGTCGACCTGCCACACATTGGAAAGAGAAATGCGGGTGAGACCTTCCTCATGGTAAAAACCGATGAAACGATGAGTGCGAGGATCACCAGGTGGAAGGGGTTCAGGCTCCCAATCCCTTGGGTCGTAGAGATCACTGTCATTGGAGACATTGATGTTGTTTAGGTCAAAAAAAGCGAGCGAGACATTCCGGTCTACGTCATCTGCAGCCGTGACGACAATCCCAACATAGCGGGGATATCGCCCTTGATCGTCGGGGAGGAACTCGAAAGACATCCGTCCGGCTCGTTGATTGCTCGCGATATCGGTAGTAATCCAGGAGTCACCGCGAAACCCACTAAAATCGACGATTCCGTCATCCCCATCAACGCTTCGCACAAATCCGTCAATGATATCTGGCCGTATTGATCGAATCGTTTGCCCCCGATAGGTGACATTCTCAGGCTGCCTGACAAATGGGGTGTTGAGAGCCTGATCTTCAAAGTCCTCAAGATAAATGTCCCCACTGAGGATACCCGGAGAGAAAGGGCTGTCAGCTTCACTAAGGTAGGGAAGAGGGTCCCACAGAATTGAGACTGCGGAAAGCGGCGCGGTGGGAAGGATATAGGCGATGATTTTCAACGGACGACAGTCTCTACAAGGGCTGAGAGATGAAAACCCTCATTCTAACAAATGCTGTCTTTTATGAGATTTCATCATTTTCTTCCAAGTTTTCGCCCGCTGACGTTTCATAGGAACGAACGATTGTCGAAATCAGGTTGCTTCGCAGTGCGGAGTTCCTATTTCGACGGAACACATTCGATCCATGAAACTGAAAAGAACATCCTCCCTTTTTCTCTCCGGGTATCTCGCCTTTGCGGGCTGTCTTTCCCTATCCGGGCTCGTTTCGGCCCAACAGGAAGTGGGCTTTCTCGAGAAGTTCGCTCTGGCTGAATCACGCGCCGAGGCCCTGAAGCAGCTCATCCCGGGAACAGAAGATTACTATTACTACCACGCTCTTCATTTCCAGACCGAACGGAATACCGCCGAGCTGAAGCGCATTATGGGCGAGTGGGTGGCACGTTTTCGGAGTTCCTCGCAACGGAAGATCATCGAAAACCGCGAGGCCCTGATCCGTTACTCCGATGATCCGGCCGCGACCTTGGCCTATCTCAAAAGGGAACTGGGAGTGACCCTCAATCACCAACAGGAGGGGAAGGTTCGTGAGGCCAAGCATCCTTCCGTCCTCGATCCAAAGCTCATCTCATGGGATTCCTATCTTAAGGACGCACTAGGAGGAACCAATGCGGTGGAAAATGTCCAGTTGGCCGGACTTTATCGTTTTCTCGAAGGGAAGCCCGCGCTTGGAGTCAAACAACGTCGTCACATCCTCGCCACTTTGGTGACTCCGGACGCCCCCGGGCTGGTGAATTTGGTCCTTGCCGAGCTTCAAAGCAAAACGAGCCGGGGTTTTGGCGAGTTTGGGATTCATCGCGCGCTCACCAAAGTGCAGCTCGATGCTCTCATGAAAGCGCGGCCTTCGCTCAAGAATGAAAAGAAGTTTGTTGATGCTTACCTGCTCCGACTTCTTCCCGGACCGGACGAGAACATGTCCTCGTCTGCCGAGGTCCGCGAAGCCTATCTCGATCGGGCCGAAGCATTTGCATCCACCCTGGGGCCCACCTTTACCTCGCTGAAGGCTCACCTGCGTCTTCAGCGATTGATTCATGACCAGGCGCTCGGGAAGGAAAATCAAAAGCGTTTCATGGAGTATCTCGCTCTGCCGCGCAATGTCAGTTACACCAACCCGGATTGGCGTAAGTCGAGTCCGGACATCTGGCGCAACCCCGCCAACCTTGGGGAAGATTTTCGCCCGGTCACGACCTTTCCCTCGGCAGCCGCCAACGAGGAAGCTCTTGTGAAGTCTTATCTCCTCAAGTTCCTCAAGGACGCCCGTGATTCGTCCCAGTATGCTCCCTACCTCCGGGATAGCTGGCTGCGTGAGGTCTTTGCCGAGGCCAAAATTACCCACGGGATCGGCAAGCCATCCGATTGGGCGGCCTTGCTTTCTCCGGCCCGCTTCCAGGCCTTGAAGGACCGGGTTGATATCGAATTCGATCCCACCAGTACCGAGGTCTACGGGATCAAGGACGATGTTGTTTTGCCGGTGCATCTCAAGAATGTCCCCAAGCTCATGGTGAAGGTTTTTGAAATCAACACCGTGAATTTCTATCGCAAACAGAGCCGGGAAGTGAGCACCGACATCGATCTCGATGGTCTCGTGGCCAACACCGGAGAGGTCCTGGAATACGACCGTGCTCCACAGCTTCGGACGCTTGAGAAAATTGCCATCAAGGGAATTCCCAAGCGTCGGGGCATCTGGGTGGTTGAGTTGATCGGAGGTGGCAAAAGCAGCCGGGCGGTCATTCGTAAAGGTGCGCTGGGGGTGTTGAGCAAAACAACCTCCAAGGGACATCTCGTGACGGTTCTGGACGAGAACAATGCTCCGGTCAAAGGAGCTTCGCTTTGGCTGGAAGGTTCCCATTACGATTGTGATGCTCAGGGAAGGGCCATGCTTCCGTTCACCAACAACCCCGGAATCAAGTCCGCGGTGTTGGAAGATGGCAAGGGGTTCGCCACCATGGCCCGCCTTGAGCAGTCCGCTGAAAAATACACCTTCCTCGCCGGCTTCCATGTCGAGCAGGAAGCCCTCCGGACCGGTGGTCAGGCCAAAGTGATGGTTCGTCCTTCGCTTTCCCTGGCAGGTGAGCCCGTCTCGCTGAGTCAGCTCGAGGATGTCTCTCTTGAGTTCCAGTCGGTCAACCTTGAGGGAACTCCGGTTCGCATGACCGTTCGTGATCTCAAACTCGCCAGCGATCGCGAATTCGTGCACGAGTTCCGGGTTCCGGATCGTCTGACTAAACTGACTGTCACTTTGCGGGCCAAAGTCAAGGTAGCGAGCCAGGGTGGAAAGGAGATTGTTCTCACTTCCTCGGAGAGCTTCGCCGTCAATGAAACCGAAAAAGGAAACACGGTCGCCGACCTTTTCCTGAGCCGGATGGATGGGAAGTATCGGGTGGAGCTTCTCGGGCGGAACGGAGAACCCATGGTGGGTCGCAATGTCAATGTGAACCTGAGTCATCCCCACTTCAGGAATCAGAAAACCTTCACCCTCAAAACCACTGATCGTGGTGCGATTGATTTGGGGGCGCTTGACGGACTTTCACAACTGGTGGTGAGTGCGGACGGGGCTCGCCGGAGTTGGAGTCTTGACGAGGAAGATCGGGACCAGGTCTCCGTTCTGGCTCTGAAGGCAGGAGAGGTTTTAAAAGTTCCCTTTAACGGAAAGTTGAACCGCCGCGAAGTCGCTCTCTTTTCATCGTCTCCCCGGAGTGGATACCTTTCCGATGAGTATGCCCGCCTGAAACTGCAGAATGGATATCTCACCGCCGAGCTTCCTTCGGGGGATTACCGTCTCTTTTTGAAGCAAGAAGGGCAGGAGATTTCCGTGATGGTGGCGGAAGGCCAGGAGGCCTTGGGCCATGTCTTCAACGAAGCGCGCCGGGTGGAACTCACCAAGAGGACGCCTTCACACATCAAGACCGTCAAGGTGGGCAAGAAGTCGCTCGAGATTGAAGTGGCCGGGCTTGATCCTCTGACCCGGGTCCATTTGATGGCGACCCGCTTTGTTCCGGGCTTCGATCCTTTTGCAGCCCTCGGTGGATCCGAGCGTCGCATGCCCACCGCAGCCCAGGCCCGGTTCCTGCCCAGCCTCTACATCAGTGGCCGCAAGCTCGGAGACGAGTTGCGTTACATTCTGGAGCGCCGCTACGCCACCAAGTTTGCCGGTAACTTGCTCACTCGTCCCGAGATTCTTCTGAATCCGTGGGCCGTCCGTGATACTCAATCCGGCCAGGAGATGCTTGAGGAGGGGGATCGTTTCGCTCGCAAGCCGGTGCCTGCTCCGTCAGCAATGTTGAACCGCATGGCCAAGCGCAAGAGCGGAAAGGCCGGTCAAAGTGCGATTGGAAGCTCGAGCTACGAGTTTCTCGCTGAGGCTCCTTTGATGGTCGCCAACCTGGTGCCCGAAAAAAACGGGAAACTCACTGTCGATCTCGCCGCTTTTGGAGACCGCCAGCACATTCACGTGTTGCTCGTCGATCCCGATGGCTCGACCTACCGGGCCGTTTCTCTCGGCAACCGTCGTACCATGGTTCGGGACCGTCGCTTGATGGCCAAGGCTCTCGATGCCAAGCGCCACTTCACCGAACAGGATCGGGTCAGCTTTCTGAAAAAGGGAGAGGACCTCAAGATTCCTGATCTCTTGAGCGCCAAGTTTGAGGTCTATGATGATCTCGCCGGGGTTTACCGTTATTATCTCACTCTCAACAACAATCCGGTTCTTCGGAAGTTTGGCTTTGTCGCCAACTGGAACAGTCTCCCGATCGCCGAGAAGAAAGCGAAGTATTCCGAGTTTGCCTGCCACGAGTTGAGCTTCTTCCTCTCGCGCAAGGACCCGGCCTTTTTCAACGAGGTCATCATTCCGCATCTCGCCAACAAGAAGGACCGCACCTTCATGGATGACTACCTGCTCGGTCGTCCGCTGGAGCGCTACTTCGAACCCTACGAGTTCGACCGCTTGAATGTCGTGGAGCGGATTCTCCTTTCGGAAAAGGACGAGGCACGTTGGGACGCCTTGAAGATGGACCTGGCTCATCGTCTCGCCTTGCAGAAGAAAAACCCTGCCGATTCAGGGCGATGGTTCTCTACTGGCGTCGGCGGAGGGGGATTTGGAGGAACGCTGGCCGGAAAGATCAATACCAGATTCAGAGCAACAAATGGGGTCGCTCCACCTGGAGCTCCGGCGATGGAGCTCGGTCTTGAAGCTGAATCGGCCGTTCGTGGAAAGCCTCGACGCCAGGCTGAATCCCGCGAAGAACTCAAGAGGGCCGTTCGCGAGCTCGAGGAAAAATCGAAGGAGATGATGGACTCAAAGGACGACGCCTTTGCGGCGCCCGATCCCTTTGCTGCGGATGTCGATGGTCTGGATGCCGCTCCGCAACTCTACCGTGCGCTTGAGCCGACCAAGGAGTGGGCTGAAAACAACTACTACCAACTTCCGATCACCAGTCAGAACTACCAACTCGTGACCGCGAATGCCTTCTGGCTCGATCTCGCCACCCATGGAACGGGAGCGGGCTTTGGTTCGGGAAATCTGGGTGCCGCCAGCAGGAACTTCACCGAGATCATGTTTGCACTTTCCTTCCTCGATCTTCCTTTCGAGTCGCCCAAGCACAAGGATGACGTCAAGGAAGGAGCCCTGAGCTTCACCGCCGGTGGTAATGTCTTGTTCTTCCATCGTGAAGTCCGTGAGTCCGGATTTGCGGAAGAGCGTCCGCCGCTTTTGGTGAGTCAGAGTTTCTATCAACTCAACGACCGCTATCGCATGAAGGACGGTCAGAAGGTCGACAAGTTTATCACCAGTGAGTT
>JASFWU010000274.1:0-4170 GCA_050049035.1 Akkermansiaceae bacterium
AATCGTGCAGAATTTCGATGGCGACATTGTAGCGCTGGCTGCCAACAACGAACTCAAGGGGATCAAGGGAATCGGCGACGCCCTCCAGCAAAAACTCCACGAACTGGCCTCAACGGGCTCCCTCGAGTTTTACCAAAACCTTCGCAACGAATTCCCGCCCACCTTGTTCGAACTCTTCGAACTTCAGGGGCTTGGACCCAAGAAAATCAAAGCACTCTACGACAAACTCAGGATCGCCTCCATCGCCCAACTTAAGGAAGCGTGCCAGGGCACGGAGATTTCCAGTCTCTCCGGGTTCGGCGCCAAGACGGTCGAGAAAATCCTCGCCGCCATCGAGAACCGCGAGAAGTTTGCCGATCGCTTCCGGCTGGGCGATGTCGCCCCGCTCGCGGAAACTCTCCTCGAACGCCTTCGCGATCACCCGGCTGTCAATCGTTCCGCGATTGCCGGATCCTACCGGCGGTCCAAGGAAACTCTTCACGATCTCGACTTCCTTGTTGCCACCAAGGAGCCCGCCGAACTCACCGCTTTCTTCACCAGTTTTCCCGAAGTCCACGAGGTGATTGCCCATGGCGACACCAAGGCCTCGATCCGGCTCGAAAACGGCCTCCAGTGCGACCTCCGCGCCGTCAGCAACGATCATTTCCCCTTCGCCTTGCAATACTTCACCGGCAGCAAGGAACACAACGTCGAGCTTCGCTCGCTCGCCAAAAAGCACGGTCTCTCGCTGAACGAATACGACTTCACGGGCGAGGGCGAGCTTCCCGAAGCACGAGAGGAGTCCGACATTTACCGAGCCCTCGGTCTTGATTGGGTTCCGCCCGAGCTGCGGGAAAATCGAGGCGAGATCGAAGCGGCACGCGAAAGCAATCTCCCCGATCTCGTCGAGCTGACCCAGCTCCGCGGCACCTTTCACAATCACACCACGGCTTCCGACGGAAAAAACACCCTCGCTGAAATGGCCGAAGCGGCCCGCGATCACGGGCTGCAATATCTGGGCATCGCAGATCACTCGAAGTCGTCCTTCCAGGCCAACGGGCTCAACGAAGAGCGGCTCGAAAAACAAATTGGCGAGATTACCGAGTTGAATGAGGGCTTCGACGACTTCGCTCTTCTCAGCGGATCCGAAGTCGACATACTGAAAGACGGCTCTCTTGATTTCGAGGACAGCCTCCTCGCTCAACTCGATTACACCGTGGCCTCGGTTCACAACGCCTTCACCTTGTCGGAGGACGACATGACCGCCCGCCTCATCCGGGCCATGGAGAATGAACACGTCACTATGCTGGGCCACCTCACCGGACGCCTTCTTCTTCGCCGCGATCCCTACGCCGTGAACATTGAAAAGATCATCGATTGCGCCGCCGAGACCCGCACCATCATCGAACTCAACTGCAACCCGTGGCGACTCGACATGGACTGGCGTTGGTGGCATCGGGCCCGCGACAAGGGCGTGCTGACTTCACTGAACCCCGACGCTCACGCCACCGACCAACTGCAGTTCCTCGCCTACGGTGCCCGTCTTGCTCGCAAAGGGTGGCTACGTCGCGAGGATGTTCTCAACACCCGCACACTCGCCGAAATCCGCGACTGGCTCGCGCTTCCCAAATCAAAACGATGAGCGAGCTCGACATTCGGGATCTGGGCACTGACCTCGATTTTCAAAAGACCTGGGATCTTCAGGAAGACCTCGTCAGACAACGTCGCGACGGAAAAATCGAGGACACCATCCTTCTCCTCGAGCACGCTCCCGTTTTCACCATTGGCCGCACCCGCGATCAGACCAGCCTACGCAACCCGCAGCATCTTCCGCATCCGGTGGTGGAAATCAATCGCGGCGGACAGGGCACCTTTCACGGTCCGGGCCAGCTCGTCGGCTACGCCATTCTCGATCTCAACAAGCGGGAAAAGGACCTTCACCTCCACCTCCGAAATCTCGAGGAAATCATCATCAAGGCCCTCGGCGGATTTGGAATCGAGGCCACTCGTCGCGACGGCCTCACCGGAGTCTGGGTCGGAGAACGCAAGATCGCTTCACTCGGAGTCGGCGTCCGCTCCTGGGTCACCCTGCACGGCTTCGCTCTCAACGTGGAGGAGATTTCACTCCCACCCTTTCAAGCCATCACCCCGTGCGGACTCGATGGCGTCTCGATGACCTCGGCCTCCAGCGAAGCCGGAAAAGCAATCACCATTGCGGAGATGAAGAGGGCGATCTCGACCGCCTGCCGCGAGATCTTTTAAGGCACGAGGCCTACTTCTTCGTCTTTTTGGCCGCCTTCACCAAAGGCTGTTCTTCCTTTTTCCAGCCGATCGTGCCGGCCGCGAGGTGAAGGACATTTTTGAAACCAAGCCGGTTCCAAACGGGAATCGACGCCGCGCTCCGCCCACCGCTGCGGCAGTGCATGAGGTAGGTCTTGTTGCGATCCAGTTTGGCGAGCTTCTTGGCAAAATCCTTCGTGTTCATGTTGATGTTGATCGCCCCCTTGATGTGACCTTCGGCAAATTCATCCGGAGTCCGAATGTCCACCACCACGATCTTGGGATCCTTTTTCAAAAGAGCGGCGGCCCGCTTGACGCTAATCGCGGTCACCTCGCCAAAACCAAATCCGGTCAAAACCAGAAACGACGCCAGAGTCATCAACACTGTTTTCATGAAGCCAACCTACACAAGACGGGCGAGGACACAAGTGGCTGGAAGTTACGATTTGAGTTACCCTTGCCTTTGCAAAATCACTCAGCCCGCAACCTTTGAATCACTTCCCGGAACTTCGTGAAGTCTTTCTCGCAAGCAATCCTCCAGGCCTTCTTCTCAGACTCCGGCCAGGGGCGAAATCCCCACCGTTTGGGATCTTCGAAGCACTGGGACACACTATGAGTCCAGCTTTCAAACTGCTCGTCCGTGACCTCGTTTCCATGTCCCTCAAATTTTTCCAGCAAGAATGTGAGTATGACAATATTCGCTCGGACGTTGGGGGCATCAACGGCGCAAAAACCAGATTGAGCTACCAACTGGTCATTTCGTTGCACCATCCCGTCGATGATTGACTCCAGTTCGTCCTTTGCAGCATCAAACGAGAGATCCCCTCCGAAAGCACCATACTTTGAAAAGTAATCAGCATCCGCATTTTCCTCAATCGGTCGGGGTTCTGGTTTCTGAACATCCGGATCACATCCAGACAGAAAAAGGCATGAAACGGCAATAGCGAGCTTCTCGTTCATGGAAGACAACGAATCTCAACTCTCAATCGGCCGCACCGGGACTCCCTTCCCTCGAAAATATTCTTTGGCTTCCGGCACGGTATGCTCCCCAAAATGGAAGATGCTCGCCGCCAACACGGCATCGGCCTTTCCCTCATCAAGGACCTCGACCATGTGCTCGAGATTGCCCGCTCCTCCGCTCGCGATCACGGGAATGCCCACCGCTTCACTCACAGTCCGGGTGAGCTCCAAGTCATAGCCATTTTTGGTTCCGTCGGCATCCATGCTCGTGAGCAAAATCTCGCCGGCTCCCCGATTGTAAACCTCCTTGGCCCACTCGATGGCATCGAGTCCCTCGACCGGCTTGCGACCGCCGTGAGTGTAGACCCCCCATTTTCCGGGACCCTGCCTCTTGGCATCGATGGCCACCACGATGCATTGATTTCCAAAAGCCTTCGCGCCCTCGTCGACCACCTCCGGGCGAAAGATCGCAGCAGTATTCACCCCTACCTTGTCCGCTCCCGCCAACAACATCCGGCTCATGTCCGCCACCTCGCGGATTCCCCCCCCGACCGTCAGAGGAACGAAACACTGGGCCGCCGTTTCACGAACGACATCGACCATGGTTTCACGTCCGTCCGATGACGCGGTGATGTCCAAAAAAACAATCTCGTCGGCCTGCTGCTCGTTGTAAGCCACCGCCGACTCCACCGGATCGCCGGCATCCACGAGGTCGACAAAATTGGTCCCTTTGACCACGCGGCCATTCGTCACATCGAGGCAAGGGATGATTCGCTTCGCAAGCATGGCTACGGTCTATCCTCTCCGAACCAAAAAGCAACCACCCGCAACAAAACGAAGAAACTTGCTGCCGAAAACAAATGAGAGGCAAAACTTGGCCCCACCCGGTCGCCAAACCCCAACGGGGTTTTGCATCATAGCCCGGGGTTGACGAAGCTAACCCCGGGGGGC
>JASFWU010000275.1:0-4163 GCA_050049035.1 Akkermansiaceae bacterium
GATGCACAATCATTCTCAACCGGTGCGGAGCATCTGCCTTGATTCGAGGTATTCTCCGCTTCATGAGTTCCCGCCCACCGGTCGACAAGGTCTTTAGTGCCTGGCTTGTCAAACGCAGTCTCAAACAGCCTGGACCGAATACCAATAACGGACGGGGCGAATACAGCATCGCGATTGAGTCTCCCTGCCTCGTCTGCCAACCCCGGGTCGCGGCAGCGCTGATCGAGTATCTCAACGAGTTCGACGACAGCGACAACCAAACCAACTGGCTGGACATCACCGACCATCGCCTCGAGCAGCTCCAAGCCCACCCGGAGTTCCGTCAAATGCTCCAGCACGAGACTCCTGAGGATCCCGACTCGGCCATCAGATATCTCAGCAACCAGGGCGGTGTCGTTCTTGAACTCCCGAAGTGCCACGCGCAGACGGTAGACAACCCTTTCGTCTTTCAGGTCAGCCTCAGCTGCAACGAACCTTGCGATGGAACGCACCACCTCTGGATCAATGCCAAAAGGATTCCGGAAGAAACCCTGGTCCCGATGATTGCCAACGCCTTCGTGGACTGGACCTGCAACGGGGGCGACCGCGTCCAGGAAGCCAACCCCATCACCAAAGCCTGATGAACGTTATTGCGATCACCCTGCTGGTTTCCATGGCCCTCGCAGGAATCTTCATCGTTTGCTTTGCCACTGAAGCTTTTCGCCGCCGCAAATCTTCTCCCGAACGCGACTCACTCCTCCCTCTTCAAGAAGACTCAAATCATTCCAAAAAATGACCATCACATACGACGATAAAACACCACGCCACTTCATGATCGCCTCCATCGTGTGGGGCCTGGTGGGCATGTTAGTAGGCGTGATCGCCGCCGCCCAGCTCAGCTGGTGGGAAGGAAACGGTAAGTTTCTCGAGACCATCAGTTTTGGCCTGATCAACACCGAAGGGCTGTCTTTCCTGACCTACGGCAGGCTTCGCCCCCTGCACACCAACGCGGTGATCTTTGCGTTCGTCGGAAACATGGCCTTCGCCGGGATCTACTATTCCACCCAGAGACTGTGCAAATGCCGAACTGCTTCGGATCGACTTTCAAAAATCCACTTCTGGGGTTGGCAGGGCATCATCCTCAGCGCCGCCATCACCCTTCCCTTGGGCCTGACACAGTCCAAGGAATACGCCGAACTCATCTGGCCGATTGATGTCGCGGTGGCCCTCATCTGGGTGGTCTTTGCGATCAACTTCTTTTGGACGCTAGCCAAGCGAAACGAACCCAGCCTCTACGTTGCCCTCTGGTTCTACATCGCCACCATCATCACCGTGGCGATGCTCTACATAGTCAACAACCTGCAGATTCCCACCTCTCTAACACACGCCTACCCCATCTTTGGAGGGCTACAGGATGCCTTGGTGCAATGGTGGTATGGCCACAACGCGGTCGCCTTCTTCCTGACGACTCCCATTTTGGGAATCATGTATTACTTCCTGCCGAAAGCGGCCAATCGCCCGGTCTATTCCTACCGGCTTTCGATCATTCACTTCTGGGCGCTCGTTTTCATCTACATCTGGGCAGGCCCGCATCACCTCCTCAACACCGCCCTTCCCCAATGGCTGCAAACTCTCGGGATGCTCTTCTCGCTCATGCTTTGGGCTCCCTCCTGGGGCGGCATGCTCAATGGTCTCCTGACCCTGCGCGGTGGTTGGGCCCAGCTCCGCACCGATCCTGTCATCAAGTTCTTTGCAGCCGGGGTCACCTTCTACGGAATGGCTACTTTTGAAGGACCTTTGCTCTCCATTCGTGCCGTCAACGAACTCTCCCATTACACCGACTGGGGCATCGGTCACGTGCACTCGGGTGCTCTCGGCTGGAATGGCCTGATGGCGGCCGGCATGTTCTACTGGCTTGCTCCCCGGATGTGGAAAACGGAACTCTGGTCCAAGAGTCTCGCCAACCTCCACTTCTGGCTCGCGCTGGTCGGCATCCTTCTCTACGTCGCCGCGATGTGGACCGCCGGGATCACCCAGGGTCTCATGCTGGGACAACTCAACGAGCAAGGCACCGGCCTTAAGTATGAGTTCATCGACACTCTTCTCGCCATCCGCTGGCCATACTACTTCCGGACCTTTGGAGGCACCCTCTATCTGATCGGATTTGTCCTTTGCGCCGTCAACATCTGGAAAACGGCCAAATCCGGAGCAGCCGTTAACGGCACCGCCGAGGTCACCCCACTCGAGAAGAAGAAAAAGGACTTCCTCGGTCTCAAGCCCATCTTCACTCAAAAGAGTGTTCAGCACATCTTCTGTGTGATCCTTTTCACCATTCTCTGGATCTTCGCTCCGCGAGGTGGTGACTATGCGGCCTTTGCCCTCGTGATTGTCTTCTCAGTGCTTGCCGTCCGGGCCTTCCGCAAGAATGTTAAAGGCTGGTCTGACTTCCACGACAGCCTGCTCGAAAACTACATTCCCCTCACCGTGCTGGCATTCATTGCCGTTGCCATCGGTGGGGCGGTGCAGATCATCCCGACCTTGATGGTCGATCGTGCCAGCAACATCGAGGGTCGCCTGCAAGAGCACTACACCCCGTTGGAACTGGCCGGACGGGATATCTACATTGCCGAGGGCTGTTACAACTGTCACTCCCAGATGATCCGGACTCTGGTTCCCGACGTGATGCGCTACGGCCGGCCGGGAGTCACGGATGATTACTCCCACCTCGGTGAGTCCATTTACGACTTCCCCTTCCAATGGGGATCCAAGCGGACCGGTCCTGATCTGGCGCGCGAAGGAGGACCGTTGGTCGAAGGCAGCAAGCATGTCCGCATCGGTAAGCGTGACAACGTCTGGCACTTCAATCACTTCCTCGATCCACGACAGTTGTCGCCCGGCTCCAACATGCCGGCCTATCCATGGCTCTTTGACGACAAGACTGACTTCAAGTCCCTGCCTTCCAAGATCGCAACCCAACGCCGTCTCGGGGTTCCTTACCCCGCCATGACCAAGGACGAGATCGAACAGAATGCACGGGAACAGGCTCTCGCCATTGCTGAAACACTCAAGGACTCGGCCTTCCTTCCCAGCCAGGAGGATCTTAGCGGCGACGAGCTTCGCAACTACCTCGCTGATCGTAAGATCATCGCCATGATTGCCTACATGCAGAAACTCGGGGCCTACAAGGAGTCTGATCTGAAAAAAGACAAACCGGATACCTTTGATCCCGACCAGCAGCGCCAGGCGCGGCAAAAAGAAGGAGCCACTGAAACCGTCGGACGCTAACCCAAACCTGAATTGAAACCATGTTCAAACGAGTCTTCCACGAGGATTGGACCACCATCGTTCCCATCATCGCCTTCATCATCACCTTCACCTTCTTTGTGGTGGTGATGGTCCGGGCCGCCCGAATGAAGAAAGCAAAGCAGGATCATCTGGCCTCCCTCCCGCTGCAGGACGACCTCAACCCCATCAACAAAAACTCATCCGAGCCCAAACCATGAATCCCGAAAACGAACATCAGGAAGAACACCGTCGTGCCGACTTTGCTTCGAAAAAAGGAGAAGTTGTTCTTCGCCCCCACGAATACGACGGCATTCAGGAATTCGACCAAAAGCTGCCCAACTGGTGGCTCATCACCTTCTTTGGTGCCATCCTCTTCTACCTCGCCTACTGGATCATTTACTATCAGGCTGGCTGGATCAAATCCGACACCGATGCCGTGACCGAGGCCATGAGTGGCATCGAAGTGGAGAAGCAGGAAGCCCTCAAGGAAACCCTCGCCAGCCTCAGTGACGAGATCCTGGTCAAGGAATGGGCCACCAACCCGGGCATCGTGGCCAAGGGAGAGTCTCATTACAAAGGGATCTGCATTGCCTGCCACGGACCTGAACTCGACGCTCCGAACAAACTGGGCCTCTCCTTGGTTGACGGAGATTGGAAATACGGTGGTAGCCCCATGGAAATCTTCAAGATCATCAATGAAGGCACTCCGGCAAACAGCAAAGGCATGGAACCCACCGGAGCAAGGATGCCTCCCAAAGGAGGGGGTAACTTTAGTTCCCAACAAGTGGCCGAATTGGTGGCTTACCTGATCTCCAAAAATCCCGAGGACTTCAAAGAGTTTTAGACGAGACTCCCCCATCTCCCCAAAAAAGAACGAAGGCCCGTATGATGACATGCGG
>JASFWU010000276.1:0-4150 GCA_050049035.1 Akkermansiaceae bacterium
AGGCTCACCACATTCTACGATTCGATTGACTCAGCAAATGTAGACGGCAGCTCTGTAAGGGGGATCTATTACAAGGCTGCGGTTCAGGCGACGAACGATAAAGTCAATCGATTGCGTCGGGCTCAAATAATCGGCGGCATTATTAGAGGCCACGAAGATGCCGACATATGGGGAGCACTCGAATCCAAGGGCCTTGCACAAAACTGAGAATGCGAACAAGACGGTGGACTCAACGCGCTACCGCGCGTGAGTCACCTTGAACGTTGGGGACCACTGCGAAGAGTGGAGGGGTGACCGCGAAGGATTCACCCTTCGTGCGTGTCCTGGATTGCCCTCACCGCTGACCATGTCAAAGCTCGCCTGGCTGAGGAGGAGCTTGTCGCGATTGAGGAGACGGGTGGGGGAGATGGTGATCGCCTGACCGGGATCATTGCCCAGGTCACCGCATTGGTCCGCGCCAAGGTCGCGGCTTGCGATGACAACGAACTCGGCGAAGCCGGCACCATTCCCGAGGAGTGTCTTCATGCGGCGGCCACCATCGCCAAGCACGATGTCCGGGCTTCACTGCCCACCACCGGGGGCGAAGACGAAGGCGATCTCCGCAAGGAAGAATACCGCAACGCCATGACCTTCCTCAACGAGGTGGCGAAGTGCCAGATCGGCATTGTCAATCCATCCGGCCAGATCGCTGGTCGTGAATCCGGCTGCTACGGCGGTGCACCTTTACTTGAATTCTGATGAGCGTTTTCCTCGACAAGGCGGATCAGATCGCCGCCCGATTGAAAGTCGACCCGGGCTTGTCCTCGGTGGTTGTGTTGGTGGATCGCCAAAAGGACATGGCGGCCGAGTTTCCCAAGGCGATGGGCAAGGCGAAGGGCGGGGTGGTTATCATCCTCTTCGACGGTTACCGGCCTGACTCCGGAGACTATCCGCAGGCGGACGATGCTCTCGTTTCCAACTTCTCGATCACGGTCTGGACGAAGCCCGTTCTCCGTCGGGGGCAACCGCCTGCCGATGATCTGGTGGAAGCAATTCACACCTCCCTGCACGGGTGGAAACAGGAGGACTGCCGCTTCCGCGCGGTAGTTCGGCGAGGCCGAATCATTAACAACCCCAGGTTCCTCATTCACGAACTCCAACTCGAAATCAAACACCTCCCGTAATCCATGAGCACTGCCAAAAAGAAAGCCGCGAAGCCAAAGCCAGAGATTCTCCTCTCCTGCACCGTCCTGCAGGACCACACCAAGATCGGAGCGATGCTCTGCCTGAAGGGCACGCGAGCCTCCCTCCCCGAAGCCAAGGCCAAGGCTCTCGAAAAGCTCGGCAAGGTCCGCATCGATGGCGTGGCGTAATCACCTTTTCCAAACCTCCAACTCCCTGAATCATGCCTCAATTCAATCTCCAAAAAACCATGCTCGGCTCCTTGCTCTTCTTCGTGGAGCAGGGCCTCTCCATCGACGGCGTGTCCGTTTCGAAATCGGCCAAGCCGGACGTCGACCCAACGACCAACTGGCGCTCGCTCGGGTGTGCCAATGACCTCACGCCCTACCGGGTGACCGAAGACGACACCCCTTTCAAGTGCTTCGACGGAAACCGCTTCCGCCAAGACACCACGACGGTGGTTTTGGAGGACGGTTGGGAGTTTAGCCTGGAGAGTCATTGCGAGCCCATCTATCGCCTCATGCTGGGCCTGAGTGCCGAGGTGGTCGATGACACCCCGGTCATCCCCTACGCTGAGAACATCCGCGAGATCTATGGCTGGCTCAAATTCCAGGCCCGCAACGTCAACAAGAAGGGCGACGTCTGGGTGATGGATCTCTGGGGCAAGCTCGAGATGATCGAGCTGCCAACCTACAACGACAAATCGGTCTTCCCGCGCATGCGCTTCACCAGCGAAACGAGCGGGCTGAACGTGATCGAGCTCACCAACGTGGCCAACCTGCCGGATTCCTAATCCGAAAACTCCTTGATCGATCGCGAGCATGTCCCTTCAGGTCCTCTCGAAATTTGGCACGCCTCCCGAGGCGGTGGGCACCTATACCGAAACGGCCACCGGTCTCTGGGATGGTCCCAATACCTGCCGCTTTGAGTGGAGTGGATCGGTCTGGAATCTCTTCACGGACCTACCGGATCTCCCTGCCCTCATCGCGGTGGGATCGGGTGGGGATGATTCCAGCCCACTGACCTCGGCGTCCTTCCGTCGGCATCCCGTCACCGATGATGCTGCGTGGCTTGCGGTGGTGGCGCTTTCCTCTCCGGGACAGCTCCCGGCTTCCGGTGGCGGGGGGCAAGTGGTGACCTCGCCGGGTTCGTTCAATCCCCAGGCGACTGGATCCCCACCCAGCTCACCCGGGGCGGCCCAACCGTCCGCGCCGGGAGTGCCGGCTCAACCGGAGAACTTCCTCTCGTCCGCCTATCCGCAGAGCTTCACCGAACAACAGAAGGCTCAGCTGGCCGAGAATCTGGAAGGCGTGATCGAGACGAGCGACCAGACTCTCCTGAAGCTGCCCGCGACCAATCACCGGCTGCAGGACATGAACAACCCGGCCTTCAATGGGACACAGCCCAATCGTTTCACCCTGATGGTGAATGGCGACTCGATGGGGATGCAAGGAGTCTATCCCCATCTGTCGGCTGCGATTGTCGAACAGACCGGGGTCGTGGGATATGGACTGGAAGAGCTCTGGTATAAGCTCATCTCGGGAACGATGAACTCCCCGGCGACCCCGCCGACACCTGCCAACCCACGCGGGCGCACTGACGTGTGGGGGAATGGCGAGGTAAGAACCTTGGAGAACGGAGCCGTGGTGGACATCGGTCGGCAGTTTGGACCCGCTCTGACCCCGGTCCCAGCTACTACGGCGAGCTTTTACTTCGGTGCCGAAGCGGGCTTGGGAACGGTGGAGATCTACTTCTCCACCTCGGGAGACGATGCCGCCTTCCCGGGTTCCTGGACCCTGCTTGATACCGTCAATACCGACAACGGCGGGCCCTTGGCACCCTCGGTCAACACCTACACTCTCCCGGAAGAAGAATACGTCTTCAAGCTGGTGGTGACCTCCGGAGAGATCCAGCTCATTGGTGCGCTGATCCGCAATGATGCCCTGAGAGGAACGGTCCTGGAGCAGTCCGCGCTGGGCGGCACCGACCTGCTGGCGCATTGGGCCAATGCCAACCAGGCCATCCTGAATGCGGTCGTCGCCGACATCGCGCCCACGATGATCCTGCACCACTTCTCGATGACCGACCTGGCGGATGCCCAACAATTTCCCGGCTATCTTGCGCAATGGAACAACGCCGCCGCTCTCGCCGATCACGTTTGGATGGGCGAGCACCAGCACAACGCAGGGGACACCAGGATTGCCGACTATCAGGCGATCTACCAAAGCGAGATCTCTGCTCAAGAGCGGTGGGAGTTTTTCAATACCAATCAGTATCTCCCCTTGGCCCTGTCCGAGTCGATGGGCTGGAATGATGACACCACTCATCATGACCTCGCCTGGCCGATGATCTCAGCGATCATGCTGCGGAGTCTCGGGATCGAGGCCCTCACCGGGAAGCTCAACTGGCCCAAGGTCGATCAAACCGGCAACCTCGCCATCTGGAAAGCCACGCAAGACGAAGGGGCACAGTCCCGCTTCTTCCGCTTCAATGGACCCGAAGACAAGCTGGTGTCGCTCCAATGGCAATGGACCAATGACGATGGAAACTCGCGCTATTGGGAGTTCAAAAGACTGGCCTCCAATGACGCGGTCGCTCCTTCCGGCTTCCAGCTTTTCCGGCTGACTTCGGGAGGAGATGAGGTCATCACCTTCGATGCGAGCTCGCGGGGATACTTTGGATCAATCAGCGGAGGGATCACCCAGAGTTTCGGTGCGCGGGTGTTCGCCCATGAGGGAAGTAGTGCCGCAGCGGCCATCGCCGGTCGACACAGCAACCCTCTCGGCGATGCCATTCGCTTTTACAACCACAACGGCAACAACCCTGTGCTGACAGGAGGGGTGCAGGCCAACGGAGTCCCTCGCTTCACCCTCACCGAATACGCCAACGATGCCGCCGCCGATGCCGACTCTGATCTGCCCTCCGGAGCATTCTACAAAGTGACCGGTGACCGTGCGGTCTACCAGAAGCCATGATCAAAAGCACCTAC
>JASFWU010000039.1:0-13368 GCA_050049035.1 Akkermansiaceae bacterium
GGGAGATCAATGAAAAAGCAATCGGTGAACGAACACTCTTGCGGCGTATCGATCAGGAATGTCGCTTGTTCGTCCCGGTGCACCGAGTAGCCCGACCCATTGAACCATCGGTCGTCGGCTCCCGAACCGGTGAAGATGGCACCGGTGGCATTCACGACGGAAGTCGTTTGGCGAAGGAAAAATCCACCCCAAGAGGCACGACCCGGGACATGGGTGAAATAGACCGGGTTGGCGGTGGTGCCATTGATGACGAGGGCGCCTTCGATCTCAATGTCGATGCCCGGGTCGAGCTGCACAATTGTATCGGGGCCGATCGTCAGCGTCGCACCGGCTCCGATCGTGAAGTTGGAAGTCACGTGAATGCGCGATCCATTCTCCCAGCTCGCGGATGACAGGATATCCGAGGAAACCTCGGTCCAGTCAGTCGTGGGCTCCACCTGCACGACGAGTGGTTGGGTGATCCCGGCAACCGTCGGGGTCAAAACCAGGGGGCCGGGTTTGGTTTGTGCGTCGAGGAAACCACTCCCGAAGCCACGAAGGAGGGGAATCGAAGTGCCGGCTGTCTCCGGAATCTCGACGGTCCCATTGAGGCGCATTTGATTTCCAGAGTCGAGGTCGCGCAGGCGCGTGATGAGCGGGATTCCAAATCCCACCGGAACGTTGGTCGGGGTCACCACATCGAGTCTGGCGTTTTGAAATGCCGCGGGATCCGAATCGATGGTCGGGTAGGGGACCCAGGTCGTCAGTCCTCGCTCCGACGATCCCCGCGATGAGTCGACCACGATGAATTTAATCAGAGTGGACTCTTCGGTTTGGTCAGAATCGTTGGTTTTGGTGACGGATAGCTCGTAATATCCGGCGGTGCTGATTTCAACCGAGGTGTCCAGAGCAACCGGCACTTCGTTCAGGGAGGCTTCGATGGTAAACCCTGCCTCACTTGGAACCTCAAAGGTGGCACGGTCATTCTCGATATCCTCGTCACCAATGCCATTGACCGTGATGACACCCCGAGCGGGAGTTAAAAGGCCACACAAGTGCGCGAGAAGGATGAGAAGCCTGGGATTCATGAGTCTGGGAGGCTAACCTTCTGTCATGAGGGTGTAAAGTGAGCGGGATGCTCTTGGATCGGATCGAGTCTGGTATGAGCTCGCTGATCCGACAGAAATTTAACCCGGTGAAAGGTCGAAATGCGTTTTTGCAAAAAAATGCAACTCAGCCCTATCGATGTGGTTCATTCTCCGACAAGGCCTCACGACGCTGACAGGGAAATTCATGACGTAAAATCCTACTTTCGAATTCCTATACCTCAGGTCGCGGGCTACCCTATGCTTTAGCGCCGTTATCTGCCAATCACAAACAACCGATTCCTATGCGACCTGCTTCATCTTCGCCCCGCCATCGTAAACTCCCAAACGGTCTGATGTCGACCCTTTCTGTCGGAATACTCATGTTTTCCGTGGGGACGGCCGGGGCTGCCGTGGAAACCTACACCATTCCCAGTTCCGTCAGCGGAGATTCTTGGAGTGGAGGAGATTGGGGCTCCAATGGTGTCACGCCGCTGCAGCTCAACTTCGACACCTCCAAGAACATCCCGGGAAGTGCTCTCATTAACTCGGTGACCTTGCGGGTTGTTGGAAACTCGAGGGGACAAAGCTGGCGCAGTGAGGTTGATTTGTTGCTCACTTCGCCGGATTCACAGTCGGATTCGTGGGACCTCGGCGGCGATCTTGGATTTCCGGATAGCCCGGGTGATTTCGATACCGGAACCCTCAATGCCAGTGGTCTCAGCGGTTCCGCCTCCGGCATTTTCAACCTCAGGATCACCGAGGATTTCAATGACGGTGGTAGCGGGACCGACGCCCGAATCAGCGCAGTGACCTTGGTGGTCGACTATGATCCCAATCTTCCAAGCGCGTTGGGAGCCTATCTTGGCGGGGTTTTCCCGACCACGGATCCCACCAAAGGAGGGCCTCAGCCGCCACAATTCCTTTCCCAGACCGGGGCTTTCACTGATCTCGCCAATTTGACCGCGGTCGAGGGACTTCTCCCCTACAAGCCAAACGCTCCACTCTGGTCTGACGCGGCTTCAAAACTCCGTTGGGTGGCCGTTCCCAGCGATGGTAACCGCGACACTCCGGCGGAGCAGGTCAACTTCTCGCCCGACAGTTTCTGGACCTTCCCCGAAGGAACCGTTGCAGTGAAACACTTTGAACTCGCAACCGACGAAGGTGATCCAAGTGCGATCAGACGACTTGAGACCCGTTTTCTCGTGATCACTCCCGATGGCTTCTACGGAGTTAGCTACCGCTGGAACCCTGCGGGGACCGATGCCGAGCTTCTTCCCGACTCTTTCTCGGACGACATCACCATTACCGCGCTTGATAACTCCACCCGGATTCAACGCTGGGACTACCCGGGCCGTGCCGATTGTCGTGCGTGCCACAGCGCGGCAGCCGGCGTCATGCTGGGACTGAGCACCCACCAAATCAACGGAGACCTCCTCTACCCCGGAGAAAGCTCTTTGAAAAACCAGCTCGAGGAGTGGGTTGATCAGGATCTGTTCTCAACTCCCATCGGTGATGTCGCAACGCTCGCGAAGGCCGTGGACATCAACGACTCCTCCGCGACTCTGCGGGATCGTGTGAATTCCTACCTCTCCACGAACTGCGGGAACTGCCACTACCCGGGTAATTTCACCAACGATTTCGACCTTCGATTCCACACCGACTTGAATGACGCAGGAATCATCGACGATGTCCCGCTTTATCCTCTCGGAATCCCCGACGGACGTATCATCAAGCCACAGGATCCGGCGAAAAGCCTGATGTATTTCCGGGTTTCCACCGAAGGGATCCACAAAATGCCACCAATCGGTCGGAACGTGACTCACACCGAGGCTGCCGACGTTCTGGAAGCCTGGATCAATACTCTGAGTACTGGCCCGACCTCCAATCCTCCGATCGCAAACGACGACGAGGGCCTGGCTCTTCTCAACTCCTCGGTCGCAATCAATGCCTTTGCCAACGACTTTGATCCCGATGGAGAAGCGATTTCGCTTTCCGAAACCACGCAGCCATCCAACGGGACCATTTCCTGGAGCCCTTCCGGTGTGGTGACTTACACCCCGAACCAGGGCTGGACCGGCACAGACCAGTTTTCCTACATCATCGCCGATGCCGGGGGCAGCCTCTCCAACACCGCTACGGTGACGGTCGTGGTAAGCCCCGCGACCGGTTCCAGTGATGTCAGCTTCACTGATAGCTCGAGTCTCTTGAGCAATCCTTCCAACTATAGTGGGGTAGCCATGGGGGTCGCCGACATGAACGGGGACGGTTACGACGACATCGTCCATATGGTGGGTGCTCGTGACCTCTTCATTGACTACCAGCAGCCTGGTGGCGGGACCTTTGGCCGACTCTCCCTTGGGACGCCGAGTAGCTCCTCAGCCTGGGGCATGGCGATCGGTGACACCGACAATAACGGCTATCCCGACATCGTGACCGGTGGATTCAATGACGGTCTCCACTACCAACGTGCCAACAGCACTGGCACGGGATACACCAAGACCACTTTGAGTTCTCCGACTGTGTTCCTGCAGGCGGTGAACTTTGCCGACATGAACATGGATGGTTGGCTTGACCTCTTCGCCTGCCACGACAATGCCGAAAACGAGCAGTGGCAAAACGATGGCACCGGGGTCCTCTCCCACGCCGCCATGATCGACACCCGGACCAACCCTACCAGCGACAACTCGGGTAACTACGGAACGGTTTGGACTGATTACGATAACGATGGCGACCTCGATCTCTACATCTCCAAGTGCCGCCTCGGTGTTTCCAGTTCGAGCGATCCTCGCCGGATCAATCAGCTCTTCCAAAACGATGGAACCGGGAACTATACCGAAGTAGGCGACGCCGCTGGCCTTCGGTTTGGTCAACAGACCTGGGCATCCGACTTTGCCGATATTGACAACGATGGAGACCTCGATTGTTTCGTCGGAAACCACGGCGCGCTCAGCCTCATGATGCGCAACGACGGAAACGGCAAGTTTACCGACATCACCGCGGCTTCAGGAATCTCGGTCAACTGGGATGTCATTCAGACTGTCTTCCGTGACTTCAACAATGATGGCTGGATTGACCTCTTCCTCACCGGTCCCGACCATGAGCTCTGGCTCAATGACGGCGACGGAACCTTCACCCAGGCATCGAACCCCTTCACTTCCCTGGATATCCATTCCTGTGCGATCGGTGACTTGAATCACGATGGCTTCCCCGACGTCTACGCAGGATATGCCAGCGGTTACAACTCGCCGTCTTCCTCCCGGCCGGACAAGCTCTTCCTTTCCAACCCGAATGGAAACAACTTCATCTCGGTTCGTTTGCTCGGCGTGGCCAGTAACCGCCTTGCTTCAGGTGCCCGATTGGAGCTCCATGGTCCATGGGGCATTCAGTGCCGTGAGGTCCGTACGGGAGAGGGATATGGAATCAGCCATGCCTTCTCCCAGCGTTTCGGAATGGGAGGCATTCCGGTTGCTGACAAACTGGTCGTAAAATGGCCCTCCGGAGCGGTCGATACCGTCTTCAACGTGTCTGCCAATCAGTTCCTCCTTCTTGAAGAGGGATCTACGGCAGCGCCTTCGGTGACCAATCCCGGAACCCAAACCACTCCAAGCAACACCTCGGTGAATCTTCCGATTACAGCGACCGACCCGACCAATGACGATTTGACCTACAGTGCGATGAATCTCCCCTCTGGTTTGAGCATCGATTCGAACAGCGGGGTCATTTCGGGAACCACGGCCAACTTTGGCGGTTCCTTCCCGGTCACCGTGACCGTGACCGATGGCTGGTCGGATGTGGAGATCAACTTCACCTGGAACGTGACCGTTCCGGATGAACGCGTGGTCGATGCAGACACGGTGGCGCTTTACCACTTCAATGCTGACTTTAATGACAGCTCTTCGAACTCCCATGATCTCGCCACGACCGGATCCGTCCAGTTGGCCGGCGACAATCTGGGATGGATGAACAGCCCGGGTGGGAATGTCGCCCGCTTTGGTGGAAGTGGTGACAAGCTCACCGTTTCGATTCCCGATAGCCAACTTCTCACCGGTGGAGACAATCGTCCGCTCGTCATCGAGGCGCGGATCTACCCACGGGCCTGGGAAGGCTTTGGAGTTGCCAATCTCCCGATCGTCTCGCTTGAACAAAGTGCTTCGACCAACCTCAAGCTCGAAGATTCCCAATGGGGATCCAGTCCTCAAGGACCACGCGTTCTTTCCGGAGGAGTTCCATTGGCATCAGCTGCGCAGTGGGCTGCCGCCGCTCCGCTCAACCAGTGGGCTTGGCTTGAGATGAGCTTCGATCCGGTTGCCGGCACGGTGACGACCTGGATCAACGGGCAACCTGTCAGTGCGGTCTCGGTTTCCATGGACGCCGGCAATACCGCGAACTGGATGCTCGAACTCGGAAACTTCGATGGAGACCTGGACGAGGTCTTCATCCACCGTGGTGCTCCATATGGCGGAGGAACCATCCCGGCTCCGGTCTCGGCAGCCACTGCCGTCGCTGCTGAAGCGCTTGGAGTTCCGGTCACCGATCCACAGGCAAGCGATCTACTTGGCGATTCAGATGGCGACAACGTCAACAATCTGATCGAGATTGCCACCGGCACCGATTCCTCCACAGGATCGAGCATGCCCGCCATCTCGGCCGCCATTGAGCCGACCGGTCACACCAGCATTACCTTCCAGGTTCCTGAGTTTGCCACTCCAACCGCACAGGGGTACGAGACTGCGGCCTTCACCTACACAGTGGAGGTTTCCGATGACCTCTTGACATGGAACCCGGTGAATAACACGAACCTGTCGTCGACCCCTTCGACCACCGGTGGATTCCAGGTCGTGTCTCAGCGCGTGGAAAGTCTCCCGACGGGATCAATGCAATTCGTCCGGATCTCAATTCAAGCCCGATAACGGGTTCGGTTCCTGAGACCAAATCTTCAAAGACATGGGTCCGACCTCAGCTGGGTCGGGCCCATTTTTTTTCCTGATAACCCAAGGGCGCTTTTTGGATGCCAACATGTCTGGGATATTCCCAACCGCTCTGCGTCAACCTTGATCCCTTGGATCAAGCCGGCCAAAGTATCGGTAAGGCTTTCGAGCGCTACCCTGGGCAGCCGTTGTTTTAAACTACTCCTTATCCTGACGTGTGCGTGAGCGGGTGAAAGCGATCTGCTTTTGCATGATCGATCTCAATGGGGGACTTTGGAAATGCCGGGACGATTACTTGTCTTTGAGCGAGGCCAGATAGGCCACCAGATCGCGGGCTTCCGCTTTTGTAAGGATGCCTGTCATTGGAGGCATCGTCGACATAGGGCGGGTCATTTTGGCAACCGAAGAGCGTGGGTAGGTCTTTTTCTTGCCCGTGCCGAGGTCAGTGACGGTGATCGCTTTCTCGGTCTCCTTGTTCAGCGTTCCCCCGATGATCTTGCCATCTTTAAAGGTCACCGAAACGGTTCCGTAGCCCGGGGCAATCTTGGCGTTGGGATTGAAAAGGGACTCCAAGAGATAGTCGTGCTTGTGAAGAAGCCCCACATCCTTGAGATGAGGCCCGGCCACTCCGCCTTTGAAGCGATTTTTTTGACCCTTGTGGCAGCGGGTGCACTGGGCCGCGCCGTGATTGTAAAAGACCGCCCGGCCTCTCGCGATGTCTCCGCCTTCCAAGGCAACGGCGTAGGTTGAAAGGGGATCCGCGGGATCCAGCGAAGCTTCATAAGCCTTGAGGGCTTTTTGAAGCGAAGGATGGTTCAGCGCTTTGGCGGCCTCCAGAAGATCGAGATGAATGGCCGGTGGCTGATTTTTCAATGACTGGAGTTTGGTGAGAACCAACTCGACGGCGCCGGGGTGCTTCATCGTGCCAAGAACAGCAATCGCGGCCTGTTGATCGACAGCCTTGCCGGATTTAAAAATGACTTGGGTTGATTTCAAGGCCTCCTCGGGAGCGAGACGAGCCAAAGCAGCGAAGCTGTTGGTCCGGATCTCGGACTTGGGATCATTCAGGGCTGCGATAAGGGTAGCCTTGAGTGGAGCCGGCTTGATCTTTTCGAGGGTCTTCAACACCGCGAGCCGAATTGATGAGGGGTTTTTGCGATTGGTGAAGTGGCCAAGGAAAACCTCGGGAGAAACCTCCATGTTAAAGGTTTCAGTGGCGCGGATGACTTCGGCAAGGACCTCGCCCGAGGTGTTCTCAAGCAGCTCGTTTAGCGTCCCGGTGATGTAGGGAAGACTCTTTTGAAGGGAGCGGTCGTTGCTCACCGGTCGATGCTTGCCGGTGGTGGGATCGGCGGCCGGAGGACTCTGCCAACGTTGAATCGCAAAGAGAGCCTCGACGCGGGCGTTCTCGGACATCTCCTTGTTACTCGCGATTTGCATGAGGCGAACCGCATTCTCAGGTCCACCCACGCGGAAGATGGCGTTGATGATGCGGTTGTCGATGGCCGTGGTTGATTTGCCAAGAAAGCTCACGCTTTTTGCCAGAGCCGGGCGAGCGTCTTCGATGTAGGCGTCATTAATGGCCTGGATGGCCTCAATGACGATAGAGTGATCCTTGTCGTAGAGGAAGCTCTTGATGCCGCGATGACGGAGTTTACGCAAAACCAAGACCGCTCCACGTCGAACGGCGGGAGATGGATGGGTGGAGAGTTTTGCGATCGCTTCGGGAGCGCCTTCATTGGCCTTTGCAATCGAGTAAATCCCCTGCACGGCGCCGTGGCGAAGATAGACGTCGGTGTCGTTGTTATCGGAGAGGAGCTTAACCAAAGGGACTACATCTCTTGGGTCTTCCGCTTTACCAAGGGCGATTGCGGCAAGAAACCGGACGTTAGGGTGTGGATCGGAAAGTAAGGATCGCACTTGAACGTGTCCGACTGTCAAGCCCGCCTCGCCCAAGCTTTGGGCTGCCTGCGCACGGATTCGCCACTCATGATCTTTTGTGAGATTTGTCAGGTGAATGAGAGCCTTTGAATCATCTTGCAAGCGACCAAGCTGACCAAGGCCCCAAAGTCCATGAAGGCGAGTAAGGAGAGGGTTCCTAGTTTCAGTTGCCTCGGTGAGGAATTGGATGTTTTTCGCGTCCTTTGCCAAGGCAAACTGCGCCCGTTGACGAACCCGTTGATCCTGATGACGAAGGAGCTTCGCCAGCTCCTCGGGCGACCGTTGCTCAAATCCTTCCGCGAAAAGCGACCGCACTTGTTGCGTCACCGGTTTCGCCAGCTCCTCTTTGTTTTCAAAGACAAAGATGTTTCCGAGGTCGTAGGTCTTCCATCCGCCGGTGAAGTCGCTGGCGTAGACCCGTCCGTCGTAACCAAACTCCATGTCGGTGTTGAGGAAGCCTTTGATGAAGGTCTCGCTCCGCTTGAGATTGAAGGAGGCTCCGGAAGGCTCGACTTCAAAGGCAATGATCTCGCTCCCGCCGCCGCGGTAATCACAGATGAAGAAGTTGTTGTCCCACTTCTTTGCCAAACCCGTCCCCGGGTTGTAGGTCAGGCCGGACGGGCCCACCGAGATGTGGTCGATCGGAGGGAGGTAGGCGGCGGGGCGATTCCTGGCCTCTTTTTCCCACGGTTTTTCTTCCATCCAGGGAATGCGATGGCGTCGGCTCACATCGATGGCATGGCGGAAGTTGTTGAGGTTTTGATTGCCGCGGTTCCAACCGGAATCCGCTCCCTCGACCATGTAAACAAGGCGGGCCTTGTCACCCATGTCGGCGTTGTTGTCGACCGAGAACGCGGAGCCGTATTGATCAAAAGCAATCTCCTTGGGGTTGCGGAGACCAGAGTGAACGACCTCCAGGCCGCTCCCATCGGGCTCCATCCGAAAAATCGCGCCCGCATATTGATCGTAAAGGTGGCGTCCGTCGGCGGTCTTCAGGTTGTAGCCGCGATCGCCAATCGTGAAGTAGATGCGACCGTCAGGCCCGAAGGCAAAGCCGTTGAGGTCGTGGCCGCTGAGACTGACGCTGATCCCGTAACCTTCCTGAAGCGACTTGCGCGTATCGGCTTTTAGATCGCCATCGGTGTCCTCGAGCATCCAGACATGCGGGATGCAGGCGAAGTAGACCTTGCCGTTTGCGGCAAAAATCCCCGCAGCGGTGCCATCGAGAGGGTCATTGAAACCATCGGCGTAAAGCTGCGAGCGATCGAGAATGCCGTCGTTGTTTTCATCAACGAGGACGCGGATTTTGTCGGAATACTTCGTGTAGTAGTCGAGCGGTTTGACCGCTTCGTGCTTCTTGTACATCGCGAGACGCTCGGCCGTCGAGGTGAGGGCGATTTCGTCGCGAAGCCAGTGCTGGTTGCGCCGGTTGTCCTCGATTCCACGGTCAAAGCGGTGGGTCTCGGCGAGGTAGAGACGGTTTTGTTCGTCGAAGGCAATCGCGGTGACATTCAGGGCGTCCGGTTGACGGGCATAAACTCGCGCCTTCATCTCCTCCGGATAGACGATGGTGGAAAGGAGTGCCTTGTCCGGATCTCCGGCGGGAAAATCCTCTTCGCTGGCTGTTCCCTCGATCTTCCCGGGGTCTTTCGCTCCGGGAGGAAGAGCGTGCAGGGTGGACAAAAGAGGCAGGAGAAGTAGAGGCCTGAAAATCATCGGAGAGAAAACTTGGAGGATCAGTCCGATCTTACAAGCGTTAGAAGAGGGGCCCGGACACAAAAAAGCCGTCCACGCAAGGGACGGCTTTTGACGATTGGTGCTTTGGACGGGTTGGCCTCAGGCGAAGATCTCGCCTTCGTTGAAGAAGCGCTTGAGTTCTGCTTCGGCGGCTTCCGGGCTGTCGGAGGCGTGGCAAACATTGCGCATTTTGGAGTCTTCGGCCTTTTCACCGAAATCACCGCGAATGGTGCCGGCGGCCGCTTCCTTGGAGTCGGTGGGCCCGAGGAGATCGCGGACGCGGGTGATGACGTTCTCACCGCTCAGAGCGAGAGCGACAACCGGAGTTTCCTGCATGAACCCGCGAACGGAGGGGAAGAAGGGCATCTCGGCGATGTGGGCGTAGTGCTCGGCGAGGATCTCGTCGGAAAGCTCCATCATCTTGATCCCGCGAATCTTGAATCCCTCCGCCTGATATCGGGCGAGGACGGTGCCGACGAGGTCCTGCTTGATCGCGTCGGGCTTGAAAAGAATGAGTGTTGTTTCTTCTGCCATGTCGCAGGGGACCTAGTTCACGGGAGGGAAGGTGTCAACTCCGGGCACAGAATGGAGGCGGAATCAAGGCCACAGCGAAACCTCCAAAATGCCCTTTTTGACCCGGATTTCGCGAAGGAAAGTGCGGGCCAGAACATCTCTGTTTTTTTCACCGTCGAGGGTGTAGACAATCTGGTCGTCAAAGAGCTCCTTGGCGGCAATCGAGATCGTTTTCTCGACGATACCGGCGTATTTCTGGGGAAGGCGGTCGGTTTTGAGTTCCTCCACTTTGTAATCCGAAGTCCGCAAGGTGTAGTCTTCGCGATTGTAGCGAACCGAGCAGGAAAAGACACCCTCGATCCGCTCGCTCGCCACAAAAGGGATGCCAATGGTGGCGGTGGCAAAAAGTCGCACGCGATTGTTGCCGCCAACCAATTCGACCCGGGGTTCGTCGATGGTGATTTGAACCACTTCGAACTTTGTCTCCTCACGAGGGAACTTGCGGGCAAGCTTCTTCTGAAGTTCTGCCTCCGTGAAGGTTAGGGTGAGGAGTTCGGCGTCATGCTTCAAAGGTAGGTAAATAAAATACAGTCCCACCGTCAGCACCACACCCGTCACGAGGCCGAGCAGGAAAACCAGGGAGGATTTCATGTGCTGAAGCATTAGAGAATCGAGCCAGGTTGGTAGTCAGCGGCCCCCGGATGGGCTTCTTTGAGAGACTCGATGGCGGCGGTGAAGTGGCTGATCTGCTCCTTGGCTTGTCCGACATTATCACGTCCTTGCTCGAGGATCGCGGAAAGGGCGGCTCCATCCAACGGAAGACGATCATCATCCGCCAGCCGGTCGAGGAGGTTGTTTTGCGCGGCCTCGCCATTGCGCAGGTCATGCACCGTGGCCACCGCGTGTTCCTTGATGGCCTTGTGGGCGGTCTCGCGTCCGACCCCCGCTTTCACCGCCACCATCATGATGGTGGTGGTGAGCAGGAAGGGAAGGTAGTGGCTGTTCTCCTTTTCGATCACCGCCGGGTAAGCATCCATTTGGGACAGGATGGTCAGAAAAGTCTCGTACAAGCCATCGATCGCGTAGAAGGCATCAGGCAGCATGACCCGTCGGACTACCGAGCAGGACACGTCGCCTTCGTTCCATTGATCACCCGCCAGGTTGGAAGCCATGGTGAGATGACCCTTGAGGATGGCGTGGAATCCATTGACCCGCTCGCAGGAGCGCGAGTTCATCTTGTGGGGCATGGCCGAAGAACCGGTCTGGCCCTTGGCGAATCCTTCCGAGGCCGTTTCGTGTCCCGCCATCAAGCGGAGGGTTTTCGCGAGCGAGGATGGTCCGGAGGCCAGATCGACCAGAGCCGAAACAACCCGGAAATCGAGGGAACGCGGATAGACCTGACCCACATTGGTCCAGGCTTTCGGAAGACCCAAATGAGCGCGCACCTGTTCGTCGAGGCTGGCCACCTTTGCGGTGTCTCCATTGAAAAGGGAAACCTGGTCCATTTGGGTACCCACTGCTCCCTTGAGGCCACGCACCGGATAGGAATTGAGAATCGCTACCAGATTGTCGAAAGCGGACAGGACCTCTTCGCCAAACATGCTGAGTCGTTTCCCGAAAGTGGTGGGTTGGGCTGCCACATTGTGGGTGCGCGCGGTGATCATAAGGTCGGCCCACTGCGTGGCGCGTTCTCCCATTCGGGCAAGCACCGCAATGGTCTTGTTGCGGATGACTTCGAGGGATCGATAGACCTGGAGCTGTTCCACATTTTCGGTGAGGTCACGCGAAGTCATCCCCTTGTGGATGTGTTCGTGTCCGGCAAGATCGTTGAATTCCTCGATCCGTGCCTTCACATCGTGACGGGTGATGCGTTCCCGCTCGTCGATGGCCGCCAGATCGACCTGGTCCTTCACTGATTCGTAAGCCGCGATGGCCTCGTCGGGAATCTCAAGACCGAGATTCTGCTGTGCCTTCATCACCGCGATCCAGAAATCGCGTTCGAGGATGATGCGTCCTTCGGGAGACCAAATCTTACGGATTTCGGCAGCGGCGTAGCGTTCGGCGAGGACGTTGGGAATCATGCGCGGAGGGAAGACCGGATCTCCCGCGAACTCAAGCCTGCAGAACAAGATCAAGCGCGACAATGAGATCGTCGCGCAGAAGTAGCCCCTTTTGATAGAGAGCGGTCTGGGCCCGTTCGTATTGGCGGCGTCCTTCGGGAGTCTCGACCGGAATCGCCTCGTATCCGTATTCGGAGAGGTCGTAGGGCGAGGCCCGCATGTCGATTTCACGGGCCTCGATCGCGAAAAAGAGAGTTTCGCGTAGGAGGTCGGAAGAAATCCAGGGCGAGCTTTTATAGGCCCATTTGTAGAGATCCATGTTGGCGTGGATGCAGCCGGGCTGTTCGTGTTCTTCGCGGGTCAGCAGGGTGGGGTTGAGCCGGTTGAACCCAACCGCGCCTGGCGCAAAAAAGCGGAAGGCATCGAAGTGGGAACAGGAAACGGGACGCGAGGCGACGAGGGCATCGATTTCGTTCTGCGGCAATCGAAGGGGTGCGCTTTCCCGGTGCCGGACATCCGAGCCTGAGTAGACCATGGCCCATTCGTGGAGCCCGTGGCAGGCGAGATGAGGAGGGCGGTTTTGCGTCAGGGTGAGGAGGTTTCGGATCCAGACGAGTCGCTCGCGACCCTTGTCGGTGAGCTTGGCCGGATCGGCAAAAACGACGCCATTTTGCCGTGTGTGGTATTTTTCCGGGAAATCATGTCCGACCTCATCATCGAGGATCATTCCCACTCCGGGATGCCATTTTTCCAGTCGTCCCAGCGAAAAGGAATAGTAGGTATGAAGGAAATCGTAGACCGGATGTTTGAGGCCCCGCGACTTCCTCTCCCGCATCGGTTGGGTGATCGTTTCGACTGTGGACCGATGCTTCACCGCGCGGTCTTTCCAGACTGCGACAGGAAGGGGATCGGTTTGCGAGGAGGCGACCATTGGATGAGATCGATTTACCGGAACGGGAGATTTTTGCCAAATAAACCTTGCGGACAATTCCGGATCGTCCTACTTTCCCGCCCGCCCCGAAAGGAGCGAAACCAAAGATCGCGGGATGGAGCAGCCAGGTAGCTCGTCAGGCTCATAACCTGAAGGTCGTAGGTTCAAATCCTACTCCCGTAACCAATGAA
>JASFWU010000277.1:0-4144 GCA_050049035.1 Akkermansiaceae bacterium
TGAACGTCTCGGAGGACATCGGCGATTGCTTGTCGAGGGCCTTCTTTACCGCTTCTTCGCTCGCTTGATGCTGAGGATTGAGATAGGTGTCTTCTAATTTCTTCATGGCTGGAATGTAGTGGAGAGCTGAGAGGGCTGCAAGATTCGACCCGGACGCTGGCTTCCTGCTGGACGCCGTTGGTATCGAGGAATTCACGGGAGAGATCGACAATGGTCTTGCCGCGCCAGGTCATGCGAAGGCGTCCTGTATCGGTGACGGTGGCAACATGCACGCATTCGAGATTTTCCTTGTCGGATTCCGCGATGAAGTAATCGAGGTCGGCAGGGTCCACGCAAATGGCCATGCGCTCCTGCGATTCGGAAATCGCCAGTTCGGTGCCGTCGAGTCCGTCGTATTTCTTGGGGACGGCGTCGAGGTTGATGTCGATGCTTTCGGCAATCTCACCGATGGCTACCGACACGCCGCCCGCTCCGAAGTCGTTGCAGATCTTGATTTTTGGAGCGAGCTCCGGGTTGCGGAAAAGACGTTGGATCTTGCGTTCGGTGGGAGCGTCGCCCTTTTGCACTTCGGCCGAGTTGTCGAGAGCGTCGTCGGTGTGCTCCTTGGAAGAACCGGTGGCTCCGCCGACGCCATCGCGTCCGGTGCGTCCTCCAATGAGGAGGATCAAGTCATCGGGCGAAGGGCCACCGCGAAAGACATTCTTACGAGGAGCGGCTGCCACCACCGCACCAATCTCGAGACGTTTGGCCGCGTAGTTGGGATGATAGACTTCCGATACCTTTCCGGTGGCGAGGCCGATCTGGTTTCCGTAGGAAGAATAACCGTGGGCGGATTCCTGGCAGATTTTGCGCTGGGGCAGTTTGCCGGGAATGGTTTCGTCGTAAGGAGTGCGCGGGTCGGCGGCTCCGGTGACCCGCATTGCCTGGTAAACGTACGAGCGACCGGAAAGAGGATCACGAATACAACCGCCAAGACAAGTGGCCGCTCCTCCAAAAGGTTCGATCTCAGTGGGGTGGTTGTGGGTTTCGTTTTTGAATTGAATGAGCCATTCCTGTCCGTCGTCGGCATCCACCACGATGGAGGCCGCGTTGATCTCGTTGGATACCTCGAGGTTGTCGAGTTCGCCGGACTTACGAAGTTCCTTCATTCCCATCAGGGCGATGTCCATGAGGGTCACCGGTCGTTCCGTGTCGGGGCCGTAAACCTCTTTCCGCGTTTTGAGATAGGTCTGGTAGGTCTCTTCGATCACCTCGGTTCCTTCGTCAAAAGAAACGTCAGCGATCTTCGACATGAAGGTGGTGTGACGGCAATGGTCGGACCAATAGGTGTCGAGCATGCGGAGCTCGGTGATGGTGGGATCGCGTTCCTCTTTTCGGAAATGGTCGCGCGTGTGAAGGAGGTCGGCGGTCGACATGGCGAGACCAAGCTCGGCGCGAAGAGATTCAAACCCGGCCTCATCGGTTTGAGTGAAGCCCTCGAGGATCGCAACATCGTCGGGAACCGGACTGGTTTGGCGTGCCGGTTGATCGAGAACACTGACTTCGTGGGAATCGACCGGGTTGATCAGGTAGTCCTTGATGGCCGCGAGTTCGTCGTCGTCGAGTTTGCCTTTGAGAATGATGACGTTGGCTGCAGAAACAAACGGGCGTTCCTTGCCGGTGAGAATCTGCACGCACTGGGCGGCCGAGTCGGCCCGTTGGTCGAATTGGCCGGGGAGAAATTGAACCGCAAAAGCCGTCTCGTCAGCGCCTACCGAAAGGGAGATGGAGGCGGACTCGACCTGGGGCTCGGAGAGGATGAGCCGGGAGGCTTCGTCGAATTCCTTGTCCGAAAGACCGTCGATATCGTATCGCTGGACCAACCGCGCGGATTCGATGGACTCGATGGAAAGGTTGCGACGGAGATCAGCGACGAGATGGTCGGCTTCGTTGGCGAAAGGAGCGTTTTTTTCGACGAAAAGACGGTGCATGATCGGAAGGCCGCGAGGTTACCGGAGGGAGGCTCGAGAGCAAGGGGAATGGGCCGCGAGACTCAAATGCCCGGACTTGCAAGCCGGGAGGTCGTGCTTTAAGTGTCTCGCGATGCTGGAATGGCGGAAGAGAGGGAAATTGGGTTTTTTTTGGGGCGGTCTCTTGCTTTCCGCCGCGGTCGCCCCGCCGGTCCTCGCCGAGATTAATTTTGAGAAGGAGGTGAAGCCCTTCCTCGAGGCCCACTGCATCAAATGCCACGGCGAGAAAAAGAAGAAAGGCGGAGTGAGGTTGCATCAGATGAATGGTGCCATGAACGGGGAGGAGGCGCTCGAATTGTGGGAGCTCATTCAGGAGTTGGTGGAAACCGGCGAAATGCCTCCGGAGGATGAAAAGCAACCCACGGCGGAGGAGCGCAAGAAGGTCGTGGAATGGATCGAGGCCGGCCTTAGAGCGAAGCTCGAGAAGCAAGCTCCCGGCGGCGAGGTGGTTCCGCTGGCTCGTCGACTGACCAATTTCGAATATCAGAACACCTTGCGTGATCTCTTTGGCTTCGAACTCAAGGTCATCGATGATCTCCCCAAGGATCCGGTCAAGCCCTACCAGTTTAACAACACCGCCGATCTCATGAGGCTGGGGCCTGAGCAGGTCGATCGTTACCTCGGAGTGGCGCGACGATTTCTCGCAAGTGCCATTGTCGATCCGGAAAAGCCCGAGGTTTTCAAGACGAGGCGTGATTGGAAACCCAACAATACGGATCGCGGGATGGGTGGCGATGAAATCGGGGTCTTTGGCAACCGGCGTAACACTCCACATTGGGGGATGGGCTTGAAAGGCTTTCCGAAGACCGGCGAGTTCCGGGTCAAGGTTCAGGCTTCTGCCATACTTCCGGAAGGAGTGACTGAGATTCCCTTGAGATTGGTGATGGGATATTCCCTGAATGTGAACAGCGCGACCCAGCGGATCGCCAACATCGGCACCGTTCGTCTCACCAACGGGCCTGATGAACCGAAGGTGTTTGAGTTTCGTGGAAGGATCGAGAACTTCCCGGTGAAGCCGGGTTTGATGAAGAATGGCGTGAAGCAGCCGGGCAGTCTCACCATCACGCCCCAGTTGCTTTACGATGATGGCACTTTGAATGACCCGGGAACGGCTCGGAATCTTGCCATGCCCCGTGCCATCATCAACTGGATCGAGTTTGAAGGACCCTTGGTGGAAGAATGGCCGCCCGCTCATCACAAACGAATTCTCTTTGACTCGCCGATGCGTGAGAGTGATCCCAAGGCGTATGTTCGTGAGGTTCTCACGCGGTTCATGTCGCGCGCTTACCGGAGACCAGCCACCAGCAAAGAGGTGGATCGGTTTGTGAAGATTTACGATCTCATCTCCCCCGAGCTCGATACCTTCGAGGATGCGATGCGCGAAACTCTCGCGATGGTTCTGATTTCACCCCAGTTCCTTTATCATACCGTGGCCGGGGATGCCGAAGCGGGGAGGCAGTTTGAGATTGCCTCCCGGCTTTCTTACTTCCTCTGGGGGAGCATGCCGGACCTCGAACTGCTGGAGTTGGCTTTGAAGGGAAAGCTGGATGATCCGGACGAGCTGGGTCGTCAGGTGGACCGCTTGCTGGCCGACGAACGTGCAGCTCACTTTGCGAGCAATTTCACGACGCAGTGGCTCAGTCTTGAAAAAGTCAAAACGGTGCCGATCAACCGCGAGTTGTTTCCGCGTTTTCTCTACTACGTCGCTCGAGGAGAAAGAGCAGGAACCGAGGTGCCTTATCGTCCGACCATTCGCGAATACATGATGGAGGAGTCGATCGCGTTTTTCAGGGAAATGATCACACGCAACGCCAGTGTGATGAAGGTCGTCGATTCTGATTTTGCGATGCTGAATCAACCGCTTGCCGCTCATTATGGAGTGCCGGGAGTGAAGGGAGATCGGATCCGCGCGGTGGCCATCAAACCGGAACATCGCCTCGGCGGACTCCTGACCCAGGGAGCTTTTCTGATTGGAAACGGAACCGGCTCGGCACCTCACCCGATCTACCGGGCGGTCTGGTTGCGGGAGGCGATCCTGGGAGATGAAGTCAAACCACCGCCTGCCGAAGTCCCGGCCCTGACCGACACCGCGGGTGATTCCGCTGAAACCGCTCTGACCATCAAGGACCTCCTTG
>JASFWU010000040.1:0-13322 GCA_050049035.1 Akkermansiaceae bacterium
CCGGATCTTTTTGGGCTTCACGACCACCGGCTTGGGCTTGGGCTTTGGTTTCGGCTTGGGCGTCGGTCTTGAAATCGGCTTCGGTTTGGGAGTGGCCGGACGGGCCGGGATCGGTTTTGGTCTGCCGGTTGACTTCGGCAGAATGGCCACGCGGTCGTCCGGCTTGGTCGTAGGCTTGGAGGTTTTCCGCTTCTTGCTTTTGCGCGAAGGAGGGTTGTCGGCCCAGGCTTCGATGTAGTTTCCGTCCTCATCAAACGGCCCCACGTCAGGATTGTAGGCTGGCGTCTGTTTGCCCGAACAGCCGACCAAGGCCACCAAAAAGCAAAGAGAGCTGAGTTGGACGGAAATTCGGAACATCTTGTCGATCACATAACGAATTACGTTACCAAAGACAAACTTTTGTTAAGAAATCCAAATTAATGAGCAGGAAATTCCAGCTCGCCGATTCGAGCGACCGATCAAGCGGCAAATGGCCCTGCGACGAACTCGATACGGATGTCGTTTTCGGGAACGAGGACCTCGCTCATTTCGAAGTAAGTGGTGCGCAGGCGGCGGAGCTCGTTGGTGCAGCGGGGAAGGGCGAAAAACTGAGAAGCGCTGCGCTCCAGGGGATCGGAGACCCGGGCATGAAACTGGGAAGCGAGCAGAGTGCGGATCCGGAAAGAGAGCAGGTAATGGTGCTTTTCGACTTTAGGCAACAGTCTCAAAACACGGGGAAGGAGACGGTTGATCCGCGGTTCGGAGAAAATTCGGCGGAGCTCGAGAAGGGTGTTTCCGCCTTTTCCGCATTGATGGCCGAAAGCTTCGCCAAGTTCGCGGTCAATCCAGTCAATGATGGCCGGAAAGGCTGGTTTTGACGGGGAAGTGGGCTGGAGAACGGGGGCGGGAGATGAATCAGTCATCGGGCTGGCGAAAGATTGAATTGGAGCTAGGGTTTTTCAAGAAAGAAAATGAGACTGAGTCTCAGTAACAGCAAAAAGCATGGCGAAAACGATTTGTGATTGGTCCAAAAAGGACCTGGAGAAGGACTCCGCAAAGCTCTGGAAGCTGACTCGCGACGCGACTTTCTACTGTCGTAAGTGTGGTCGGGTCGCCAACGTCAAAAAGGCTCTCTGCAAAGGGCAGAAGTTTGATCTGCCCAAGATCGGCGGAAATGACTAGCCGGCGGGTTTCGGTGTCGCGCGAATCTCGGTGCCGATTCCCGATTGAGTGAAGATTTCGAGGAGCAGGGAGTGGGGAGTCCGTCCGTCGATGAAGTGGACTTTTTCCACGCCGCTCGCGATCGCTTCGAGAGCGGAATTGATCTTGGGAATCATGCCCCCTGAAATGGTTCCGTCGTTGATGAGATCCAGGGCCTGGTCCTTGGTGACCGACTCAATGAGGGACGATTCGTCGGACGGATCACGAAGGAGACCGGGAACGTCCGACAGGTAGACCAGCTTGGCCGGCTTTAGGGCGCAGGCCAGAGCGGCGGCCGCGAGATCGGCATTGATGTTGTGGGTCTCGCCACTTTCGACATGACGGCCGAGCGGGGAAATGATTGGAACGACTCCGGTGGAGAGCGCATAAAGAACCTCTTCGAGAAGGCAGTGATCCACTTGGCCGACTCGACCGATATCGACCTCTTCCCCTTCTTCGTTTTTTCCAAAAAGCTGGGTGGCCTGGAAGACGGAGGTGCCGTGAATCGAGGTGGCCTTCCCTCCGAAGTCGTTGGCCATTTTCACCAGTCCCGTGTTGATCGTTCCGTGCAGGGTTTCATCGACGATCTTGATCGCTTCCGCTGTGGTGACGCGGAGACCACCGACGAAGCGGGCTTCGAGCCCGGAGTTTTCCATCGCGGCTGAGATGGCCTTTCCTCCGCCATGCACGATGACGGGCTTGATGCCGGCGACTTCGAGAAAAACGATGTTGCGCATGACCTCGCGAACGAGCGAGGGGTCGTCCATCGCCGAACCACCCATCTTGATCAGAAAGGTTCTTCCGCGAAATCGTTGCAGGTAGGGAAGGGCCTCGATGAGCACGGCGGCTTTGTCTCTCGCTGAGGTCATGAAGAAAGCGATAGGGGATTGCGGCCTGCTTGACCATCGCGAATGGTGCGATAACTAGGATGCGATGAAACGCGAGGTCGGTGCCGAGATTCTCGATTCGCTGCCCGCGGACGATCCTCATGCGATTCGGAGCCGGAGGGACTTGCGAATGATCAACAGCCTCATGGGAAATGAACGCTGGATTGTCCGTCAGAAGATGGACGGCGACCTCATCGAGCTCGGAGCCGGAGCGGGGACGTTGACCACCAGGTTGGCCCGGAGCCACGAAGTGACCGGGCTTGATTTCCAGGAGTGCCCGGAAGGATTAAATCTTCCCTGGGTCGCCGGTGATCTCTTTGAAACTTTGCCCGGGGTCAAAGGTGACACGGTGGTGGCAAATTTGATTCTCCATCATTTCGACGACGACGGATTGGAGCACCTGGGAGGAATGCTCCGGGAGCGGAAAAAGTTGGTGGCTGTCGAACCCTGGAGAAGCCGCCTCGCTCTCGCGGAAGGAGCACTTTTGTTTCCGCTGGTCAATGGGGTGACCCGGCATGACATGATGGCGAGCATTCGGGCGGGTTTTCGCAAAGGAGAACTTGAAGCGCTTCTTAAATTGGGAGCCGATTGGGAGTGGCGTGAGGAGGTCTCGTTGCTCGGTGGGATTCGTGTGTTAGCGTGGCGGCGATGAAGGAGATCGAGATTGCGGGAGGGGGATTGGCCGGGCTGTCGCTCGGCATCGCTCTCCGCAAGCACGGGGTGCCGGTCTTGATCCGCGAAGCCGGAAACTACCCCAGACACCGGGTGTGTGGAGAGTTCATCAATGGAGTCACACGGGATACTCTGGCAAGACTGGGGATCGACGGCATCTTCAGCGATGCCCTGGAACATCACGCCACGCGGTGGTGGATGGGAAACCGTCGGATCCTCGAGGCAAAGTTGACCCGTCCGGCTCTCGGGATGTCCCGGTGGGAGATGGATGAACGTCTTCGGCTGGAGTTCGTGCAATCCGGAGGCGAGCTGAGCGTTCGTGACCGGGCTCGTCCCGAGGCGCGGGATGGCCTCGTGTGGACGGCGGGACGTTACCTTGAAAAATCCAGTAATCTCTTGGGATTGAAGGCCCACTTTGAGGGGCTTGCCTTGGACGGCTATCTCGAGATGCACATTGGCGATGGCGCCTACGTCGGGCTCACTCCGGTCGCGGCGGACGGGTCAAGGGTCAATGTCTGTGGTCTCTTTCGCAAGGGTGCGTCCGTGAAAGGAGAGAGCCCTCTTGTCACTGCCCTGAAGCGTTGTGGCTTGGGCCAGCTCGCGGGGCGACTTTCGAAAGCAAAAATGGACGAGGCCTCGTTGACTGGAATCAGCGGATTTGCCCTGGGGCAACAGGGAGGAGACGATGGAATGCTGACCTTGGGAGATTCCGAACGAATGATCCCGCCCTTCACCGGAAACGGAATGTCGATGGCCTTTGAATCGGCGGAGTGTGCCCTCAATCCGCTGATCGCCTACGCGGAGGGGAAAGCTAGCTGGCCGGAGATACGCGAAGAAGTACGAAATTCACTGAACAAACGATTCTCGAAACGGGTCAGACTGGCGCTGGCACTTCAACGATGCTTGACCATGTCCGCTGGACGCGCGGTCCTTTCGGCCGCCTCCGTATCCGGAGTTCTTCCCTTCGCCTGGTTGCATCGAAAGCTGTGTTGATCTATCGCCCTGTGAAAAGGTAGTGATGGTAGAGGGCAAACTCGCCGAAAAGGAATCTCGTTTGCGCTCCGAAAGACTGGAAGCGGGAGGAGGGAGTGGCCGAAACGTGCACCTCCATGTCGAGATCCGTTGCCATGCGACGCGCCCGCTTGAGGTGCCAGGGGTCACTGACGAGCAGGGCGGAGTTCCAGTCTTCCCGCTCCATGATTGTTTTGGCTTCGCGGAGATTGTCGATGGTGTTGAGGGACTCGCGCTCCACACGGATCTTACTGCGCGGGATGCCCTGATCGACGCAGTATTCGAGGCCGACTTCTGATTCGGAGAACGGGGCGTCTTTTCCGTATCCGCCGGTAAGGATGAGGTGATCGATCTTCTTGTTTTGAAACAAGGTGATGGCGTGATTGAGCCGCTCGCGCAGAACAGGCGAGGGCTTGTCATGCCAGGCAGCCGCTCCGAGAACGATGGCGCAGTCGGCTTCACGGTCGCGGTTAAGATGGCCCACCCGGTAGATGTCAAAGAGCTGTCCCGCGCAATAAGCGAGGACGGCAAGCATTCCGAAAAGGAGAATTCGGCGGAGTCGGCGCATGAATGTCTGTTAGGACTGTCGGAAACAATCAGCCGGATTCAAGTGATGATTTGCGATAGGTGAGAAAGACCTCGTCTTCACGGTGCGGGATCATTTCGATGAGGTCGTAGTGGCGGGAGGCGGGAAGAAAGTCTCCCGGCAGTCCCGTCAGGGTTGGTGCATTGTGTCCTCCGAGGAGCGTGTGGGGCGCCCAGGTGAGGTTGATTTCATCGACGACATCGAGCTTGAGAAGCTCTTTCGCAAGAGCGCCCCCACCTTCACAGAGGAGGGTGTTGATGTTGGGTTGATGTTGTAAGTGACTCAGGAATCCAGCCAGGTCGGTGCGATGAATGGTGGCGGGTAGTTCGGGATCTTCTCCATCTCCCGAGATGACAAGATGCCGTGGACCGCCTTCGGAATGAAAAAGCGGGTGTTCGGGATCGAAGTGCCCCTCCCGGGAAATGACGCAACGCCAGGGTGTGCTCTCCTTGGCGGTCATGGTCATGCGGTCGGCTTCCAGGGTGGCACGTCCCACCAGAATGGCATCGGCTTGCTCTCGGATTTCAAGGAGCCGGTCGAGGTCGGCTTTGGAAGTGAAATGTGCGGGTGACTTTCCAGTGGTGGAGATCTTGCCGTCAGCCGAAAGAGCAAAGTTCAGGATGACCTTGAGCTTGGGACGGAAGGGTTCGAGTGCGCGGACCGCTTCCCAACAAGCCCGGACGTTGTGGACCCGAAAGAGGTGGGCTCCTTCCATGACTCCATGAGTCAGAAGGCCAATCGTTCCGGCATCGCGTTCACGGGGATCGGGGAGATCGAGGACATCGCCGATCACGGTCTTGCGCGAGATGGGAAGAAGAATCGGGCAGCCGAAGCGACGAAGTTGGTGAAGCTCACGAAGGACGAGAAGGTTGTCTTCCTTTTGCTTGGCGAAATCGAGGCCCGGATCGAGGACGATCTGTTCGCGGGTGAGTCCGGCCGCGAGGGCGACTTCGATTTTCTCTTCGAAGAACGAGGTCATCGCTCCCATGAGATCATCCCATCTTTGATGAGTATGGGAAACCTTGGGCTGCCCGACCGAGTGCATGATGAGAAGCGGCACTCCGTGTTTGGCACAGAGGCGGGCATTGCGATCATCGGGCAGCGCCGACATGTCGTTGAGGAGGTCAACATCCGGTCCGAGGATTTGCTCCACCACTTCCGGCCTCCAGGTATTGATGGAAAGAAGAGCGGGAGTGACCTGGTCGTCATCAATGCCGGAGGTTTCGTCACGCAGGGCAGTCCAGTGGTCGAGAAAGGAACGAAGCCGGCGGACTTCTTCTTCGACCGAGATGGCCTCCCGGTTGGTGCGGGCGGACTCGGCCCCGAGATCGATGATGTCTGCGCCGTTCTCAATGTGTTCCCTTGCGATTTGCAGCGCAGCGGAAGGATCGAGAGTTCCGTCGCCCGAGAAAGAATCATCGTTGATGTTGACGATTCCCATCAGCAGGGGGCGGCGGGGAAAGGTGATTCTCCGGTTGGGAGTTCGCAGGATCATGGTCAGGGCGCGGTGAGGGCTTGCCCGTTTTGTGAAGGCTTGAGTGAGGTTAGAAAAGGGGCGGCGGTCACGGCCCACGCTTCGGCCGAAGGGTAACTGTCCGCTTCATCGCCAAAGCACTTTCGAAGCATGTCGGTCGCGATGATGCCGGGGTTCAAGGCGATGGCGGCGAGACCAGGAGGGAGTTCCTGGGAAAGAGCCTGGGTCAGGCCCTCAATGGCCCATTTGCTCGCGCAGTAAGGGGCGACTTCGGGAGAAGTTGAACGCCCCCATCCGGAGGAGAGATTGACGATGATGCCTTCTCCGCAGGCGAGCATCGACGGGACGGCGTGTCGAATGACGTTGGCGGTGCCGCAGATGTTGACGGCGGTCAGCGTATCGAATTCCTCGGCCGTGATTTCCCAAAGAGGAGCGGGATGGTTGACGATGGCCGCGTTGTTAATGAGAAGATCAGCTGGCCCGGCTGCTTTGAGGGCGGCTTCGCAAAAATCGGCGACGGCCGAATCGCTGGTGACATCGCAGGGGAAAAAATGACTGTCCGGGTATTCGCTTTTGAGATGAGCGAGGGCGATTTCATTTCGTCCGCAACCCACCACGGTGTGGCCTGCCTTGGTGAATTCCGAAACGAGAGCACGTCCCAAGCCGGCGGTGCATCCTGTCAGCCAAATCGTCATGACGGCACCCTAATGGCGGAGAACGCGTCTGACAATCGCGCTTGCGGGCGGGAATGGCGGCGTCCAGTCTTTGCCTGAATGAAGAATGGCGATTTGTTGGAGATCGGAGGCAAAGTCTTTCGACGTGGCGATCGGGGGGTGGTGGATTTGCCGGTGGGGCGGTTGGTCAGTCATGCCCAGCTTGATCTCAGGGTCAATGTGATCCGTGGAAGGCGTCCGGGTCCGGTTTTGTTTGTCACGGCCGGAATCCATGGCGACGAACTCAACGGAGTGGAGATTGCCCGCCGCTTGATCGGGCAGAAGTTTCGTGGATTAAGAGGAACACTCCTGATTGTTCCAGTGGTGAATGTCTCGGCCTTCCTGCTGAGGTCACGCTATCTTCCGGATCGTCGCGATTTGAATCGTCTGTTTCCGGGAAATGCCGACGGGAGTTTCGGGTCACGCATTGCCCGCGCCCTGATGGACGAAGTGGTCAAAAAATCGACGCACGGAATTGACCTTCACACCGCAGCCACCGGGCGGATTAATCTTCCACAAACCAGAATGGCGGACCGGGTGGAAGGGTCGCGCGAGATGGCGAAGTTCTTCGGTGCACCCGTGATGTTGAAAGCCGGGAATCGGGAGGGGAGTTTGCGGTCGGCCTGTGAACGCCGGAACATGCCCTATGTCTTGTTCGAAGCAGGCGAAGCCTTGCGGGTGGAATTGCCGGCGGTGACTTTTGGCCTTCGTGGGGTCAAGCGGGTCATGCGCGGTTTGGGCATGTTGCAAAAGAAATCAAAAGATCGCGAACACCCTTCGGCCTATTGTGTCGGAAGCCGATGGACGCGGGCCTCGGTGGGTGGCTTGTTTCGATCCTTCGTCCCTTTGGGAAAAGCAGTCGAGGAAGGGCAAGTCCTTGGTGTCATCGGAGATCCTTTCGAGGATGAGGAGGTTGAAGTGGTGGCCGACAACGAAGGTATTGTGATTGGCCGGACCGCCGCGAGTCTGGTCGATGAAGGAGATGCCTTGTTTCACATCGCCCAAACGAAGGGAACGGCCGAGCGTGCGGAAGAGCGGATCATGCAAAGTGCGGAGGACGTCCTGCCCGAAGTGGAACGACCGCCCTATCGTGATCCGCATTCCACCGAGTGAAGTTTTAAAAGAGCTCGTCCGATGGTCGCGGCGGAGATTCCTTGGCCTCTTCGTCGTCCTTGCCGGCAACCGGAGGAAGCGGCGACACGAGAGGGGCAGGGAGAGGGAACTGACGTTCGAAAATGCCGGGTGAGGTTTCGTTGGCAGTGGCGTAAGCATCTTTGACCATCTCCAGCTTGGCGTCGAGGTTGTCGATGTAGTGAAGGGCGTGGGCTTCCGGGGTTCGGGGCAGGGTGGGTGATCCAAAGTCATACTGTCCGTGATGGGAGGCGATGAGATGAAGAAGGTGAAGACGGACGCTCTCGCTGTCGGGCTCAAGTTCACGCCAGGATTCGAGCGGGAGATCGCGCCAGAGTTTGTTCACGAGTTCGAGTCCGAGTGGAATGTGTCCCAGCATTTCACCGTGCATCAGCTGAAGTTGGTTGAATCCGGTTTCGGGATAGGTGTTTTCCCAAAGCTTGCCGCAATCGTGAAAGAGGACGCCGGCGATCATGAGGTCCCGGTTGAGCTCCGGGTAGACCGAGCAAATGGCATCGGCCGATCTCATCATCTGGGCCACGTGTTCGACGAGTCCTCCTCTCCGGGCGTGATGGTTCCTGCGGGCGGCCGCGGTGCGTCGGAAGCGGTCTTCGAAGAGGTCGATAAAGTTGTCGCAAAGCGTCTTCAGACGAGGGTCGGCAAGTCCGCTCGTAAAGTTAACAAGGTCGGCCCAGTCTTCTCCTTGCTTGGCCCGGGTTGCCGGGTCGCCGGCGAGAAACTCGTCCTTTTCATCCTCGGTGAGTTGACGAAACTTCCAACCCTTGCCGTCGACTCCATATTGGTTCTGGGTCCATTCACCTGAAAAATGAAGAAGCGATTCCATCGCTGTTTCAGTGGCCGAGTGGAACTGTGGATGGTTGTTCCAAATCTTCAGAGTGAGCGACCCCGTGGCATCCGCGATAGTCCATTCGAGATAAGGTTTGCCGCCTTTGGTTTCGCGTTGCCGGGAAGATTGAAGCTGTGCGCAAAAGGAAAGTTCGACGGGGGACTCGGTAGTGGTCGTCAGGAGCTCGCTGATCGTCATGCCTCATCATGGTCCTGTCATGCAAAGGTCAGTCAAAACTAATCTCCACGAAATGAGATGAGCGGGTCGCTAGACCTGGTTCGTCGACGGAGGGTCGGAGTACTCCATGTATCGTGCCGTGGCTTCCCGGATGTCGTTTCCAATCAGTTTTCCGATGACATGGAGCGACGCGTCGATGCCCGCGCTGATCCCAGCGGAAGTAATGACCCGCCCATTATCGACGAAACGGGCGTCGCGTAGGACCTCGGTTCGGGGTGCCAGGGCTCCGAGGCGTTCGAAAGTCTGATGATGGGTCGTTGCCTTCAGGTGATCCAGCAGTCCTGCCTTGGCGAGAATGTGTGACCCGGTGCAAACCGAGAGGATTTGCTTGGCTTTGGTTCCGACCTTTCCAACCCATTCGACCAGTGTCTCATCTTTGATCACCTGACGTGTCCCACTTCCTCCGGGTATGATCAGGATATCGGTCGAGGTGATTTCCTCGATCCCGTGATCAGGGTTGATGGAGAGGCCTCCTTTGGCTCGGACTGGTGCCTTTCCTTGGGCAATAATCTCCAGGTCAAACAGACTGTCGTCATTGAGCTCATTGGTCACCGAAAAGACCTCGAAAGGCCCGGCGAAGTCCATCACCTCCACGTCTTCAAAAACGAGGATGCTGACGGACGATTTCATGGGGGCGACCTGTCGGGGTGGTGTGTCGTCCGGTGGGAGAGTAGCATGAAAAAAGGCGAGAGAGCCGGCTCAACACAGCCGGATCATGTCCTTGACCGATTGGAGCCACAGGTAAAAGAGTCCTTTTGTGGAATATTGAAAATGCCTGTCGTCGGTCAACTTGATGAGTCCGCATTCAAGGTTGTGGTCGATCTGATTGCGCATCTCCTGTTCCACTTGCTCAAGAACCTCGTCCGGGTCCGGCATCAGGAGTTGGTTGCGGTCGATCTTGAGTTTTTCCAAATGCTTCACGTGGTCGGTGAAGATCGCTTCGAAGCAGTTCCGTTCACACGGCAGGTGATCCCAGTGTGCTCCCGGAGCGTGCTTGAGAGTAGGGGAGAAGGGATAATTGGTGGTGTGGATTGAGCGGCCGTCGGGTGCCCGGGAAGAGATCGTGACAAAAGCAAACGCGACCTGCTCGTGCTCGCAAAGGCAGACGGCAGCCACCGACTTGGCTTCCGGATTCCAGAAAAAACGGAAGTATTGCTGCATTCCTGACCAATTCCACCCGCTGTCGGTCACGTGGTCATATTCGGCATCCTCGATCTCGCGGACCAGACGGGCGGCATTCGGAAAATGGTCTTCCGAAGGTGGATTGGATAGGTCGAGGCGGTTGATCAGGGGAAGCTTCATCCGGCGAATGCGGGTGAGGAGGTCAAACCAGGGGAGAAAGAACCAGAGCGCGGCGCCAAGGATTCCGGCGCAAATGCTCCCGAATCCGAAGTAGAAAGCCAGGAATGAGGAAACCAGGAAGGTCAGGGCACCGAGCTTTCGCAGGAAGAGAGTGCGGCACGATCTCAGCGCGACCCCAATGATGAGGCTGGCGAGAACGATGAGAAAGGCCTGCATGTTTGGTGTGCTTCGTTTGGGGCAACTCCCTAGTCTGTCTCAACTTTTTGGGAATGCCAGTGGTTTCCTTCGCTTGCCCCAAAGAAATTCGGTCCTTAGAACGGGGGCATGGCGATCGAACCATTCAACGGAATCTGGCCGCAAATTGCGGACACGGCATTTGTGGCGGCCAGCGCAGACCTTATCGGCCGGGTGACCCTCGGGGAGGAGGCCAGCGTTTGGTATCAGGCCACGCTGCGGGGAGACATTAACGAGATCACGATTGGCCCGCGAAGCAATGTTCAGGACAATGCCGTGATTCACCTGGCCGACGATTTTGGCTGCCATGTGGGCGAGTTGGTCACGGTCGGCCACAGTGCGATTCTGCACGCCTGCACCGTGGAAAGCGAAGTGCTTGTGGGGATGGGCGCCTGTGTTCTTGATGGAGCGGTGATCGGACCTCGCTCGATCATTGGCGCAAACTCCCTCGTCACCGGTGGCACGATCGTTCCCGAAGGGTCGCTCGTGCTCGGCAGCCCGGCCAAGGTCGTCAAGACCCTCGATCTGAAGGACCAAAAGGAAATCAGGACCTGGGCTGACAAGTATGTGCATAACTCGCGCCTTTTCCGGGAACGGAAGATGAATCCCTGAACCGACTACTCCGCCCACTGCGAAACCCGCACGTAGTCGATGAGCATCGTCTGCGGGAAGGCCGAGTCGGGCAGCTTTTTGGCATCCTGGTCGGTTCCCCCGAAGAAGTGTCCTCCCACCGCAACATTCAGAATGAGATGAAAGGGTGAGTCGAAAGGGGCGGTGTCGCTCTTCTTCGCCGCGGCGCTGAACCAATCCTTCTTGGAAATGGTTTGCCACTTTTTGCCGTCGAGAAACCAGCTGATCTCATCCTTCTTCCACTCCACGGCATAGACGTGAAAGTCTTCGGCGGCATTTTTTCCCGGGAACTTGGTCTTGGATCCCTTGTAGGCGTTCTTGGGCCACTTGTCTCCGAAGTGAAGGGTGCCAATGGTGTGATCAACGTTTGAGCCCTGCGACTCCACGATATCGATCTCGCCTCCCGAGGCCCAGCCGCCGTATGGCGAATTGGTGGGGAGCATCCAAATCGCCGGCCAGATGCCCTGGCCCGATGGTAACTTGGCCCGGATTTCGATACGGCCATAGGTCCAATCCCCGCGATAGATGGTCCGAAGCCGAGCGGATGAATAGGGCTGGGTCTTTCCATCGGTGGTGGTGTGTGGATCACGATACGCACTCAGGTGAAGCTTGCCGTCTTTGACAAAGGAATACTTCGGAGAATCAGAGTAATACTGCAGCTCGTTGTTCCCCCCGCCATAGCCGTTCACTTCGTTGGTCCACTTGCTCCGGTCGATCGCATCACCTGCAAACTCGTCCCTCCAAACAAGCACCCATTGATTGTGCAGTTCATTCAAGCGAAAGGTGGACTCGGGTGATTCAGCGACGGTTCGGGTGACTTTTTGCCCGTCGCCCTTGATGGGATCGCCGACCGGCTTCCATGATTCCCCGTCCTTCTTTTCGATTTGATAGAATCGGTTTTTCTCGGTCGCGAAGTTCAACGCCGAGACCGAAACCGGCTTCAGTTCAGTCTGGGCCAAAAGGGGGAGAGGAAGAAAGAAAAAGATCGTTTTCATCGCTGGGATGGCTTAAATTGCATTCAATTGCATAAATGGTCTAAGCGTTTTTTGCGAAAAATGCCAGGATCAGGGTCCAGAGAGCGAGAATGATGTTCATCAGGGGGAGTTGAAGGGCCGGCGGGAAAAGATAAATGAGCGAGACTGCGGGGATCCAAACCGCCCACGTGACAATGAGCAAGGGAATGGCACGTTGGAGAAAGGGTTTTCTGCGAAGAGCCTCGCGGCAGTCGGCGAAGGATCCGTTTTTTTCCGCCAGGAGATAGCCGAAAACGGTTTGAGGGAGTCCGAAGAAGGGGCACCAGATGAACTGGTCGACGAGGGTTTTGACGATGATGGTCCTTGGATCGGTGCCGTTGCCAAAAAAGTGACCCTGGGCCCGGTAAAGAAGGTCAATCTCCCACCCCATGAGGGCCCAGAAGGCCATCAGAATAAGAACCTGTCTCGATGAAGAAACGGGGCTTTTGGGGACGAGAACTCGCTGAGTGAAAACCGGAACCAGGCTACCGAAGAGCGCGGTCGAAAGGATGGCGAACCATGGCGACCACGCGAGTTTCCATCGGCCGATCTGATCGAGAAATGACGCCACCGGGTCAAGGAAGTGGTAGGCCAGAATGAGCGTGAGTCCCACACCCCAAAGCGCAAGAGCCGGAACCAGGTTGGCTCTGGCTCCTCCCCAACCGAGTCGGGCGGCTTCCCTGAGGTGATGCTTCACGACCGTTCGTTAAGGGGGATGGAGGAAAAACTCCAGTCATTCGAGGTTGAAAACCATGGGCCGCTCCACCGAAACTCATCGCGATGTTTGAGGATTTAGAGGATCTCCTGGCCGAAATGCCCGGTGAAGACGCCAGCGAAGCCGAAATCGAATCCTTTATGGCAAAAGTGGCTGAACGGCCGGGCGGGATGGAATGGATCCGCGAATGGGCCGAGGCCATTGCGGGGAATGGAGGTGCGGCCCGGCTTGAGGGTGATCCCCTCCCGCTGCTTGCGAGTCCCGCAAGGTTCGTCTTTCGAATCGAATTGCTGGAAACCAAGCCTCCGGTTTGGAGGCGGATCAGTGCACCGGCGGACTTAAGTTTTGGGCACCTCCATGAGATGATTCGCGAGGTGTTTGGGTGGAAATCAAAAGAGAACTACTGGTTCGAAGTTCTTGAGGAAGGTCGGGTGGAGGTTTCCTTTGGTCCCGGAGAGGAGCATTACAACGATGATGAGTGCCTGGTGATGGACTTGTTCCAGGAAAGTGTGGGCGAGTTCTTCTATCTCACAGGCCAAGAAGGAAAATGGCGACACCGCGTGGTCGTGGAGGATTTCGTCGGTGAGGGATTGGCCGGAACCTCCACGGAGAAGGGAGTGCATCTTCACGACGGTGAAGGGGAGACCACTGGACTGGATTCGGACGAGTAGTGGATTTCCATTCTTTGCAA
>JASFWU010000041.1:0-13218 GCA_050049035.1 Akkermansiaceae bacterium
AATGATTGGCATGGAAGCGAAGGGCATCCGCGCCGAACTGTGTGAGATTCAACTAAAGATGGCCGACCCTAAAGTGACTCCCGAGTTTGTCGGAACAATCGCAGCAATTGAGACCCGTCCCTTCAAGCGGCCCACCGAACAATCACCGAGCGGATTTGGTTACCATTGGAACCACAACGCCGAGAGCCACTTCCTCATCGGCGATGCCATGGGTGAAGCGATGGTGAAGTTGCTGAAGAAGTAAGTTGCGGAGAATCGGACGCCGTCACTTTGATTTCAAGCCGACGGTATTGACGGCGATGACTTCGTATCGGTGCTTCTTGCCGGCAGTTGCGGTTGCATCCACGAAGCGCATTGCGACCAATGGCGCGGTCGGAGTGTCGCTGTATTGAAGCCCCTGAAAAATCGGACGTCCGAAACGATTCTTGGGCTTTTCGGGAAGGGTCGCGATGACCTTGCCATCACGTTTGATGATGAAGGAAGCCAGTCCGCTCTCTAGATCGGCCTCGGCTTGCCAGGTGAGTTCTTTGCCTTTGATTTGGATGTCGTATGGCGCAGGCGGAGGAGTGAGGTCGGGAATGCGGGTGTCTTGAACGTATTGCGTCCACGCCTTCGCGACGGAAGGGCTGGGCAGCCAAACCGAGGTCGCTTTCGAGCCTGGGTAGGACTTGGCAGGGGAAGCTTTGGAGCCGAGAAGTGGGGCGAGTTGGGAATTTTCAAGTGGCATCGCTTTCAATGCTTGGCCGGGTTGACCGGGAAGCCGCGCCGTGAGGCAGGCGTTCAACCAAAGAATGGACAGGTAGCGCTGGTTGCCACATTCGTGGCTGGTCAAGGGATCGACGGCCACTCCAATCAAGCCGCCTTTGCCGCGGACCTCATTGAAGAAGGTTTCATTGGCGGCCCAAACCTCGGCGAAGCGTCCTGTTTTGACGGTCACGCCTTCCTTGGTGCCCGGATTGCACATCATGGGAACGCCAAGGGCCGCTTTGGAAAGCTGGTGCACTTTGATTTGAGGACGTGACGGGTTGGATTTGAGAAGGGGCACGCCTGACCGCAGCCAGGTGGCCACCACTCGTTCGGGATGCAAAAGGGTCATGCCGCCCGCCCAATGTCCGCCGCCGCTGTGTCCCCAAAGAGCCCAGGGCACCTTTGCTAATTCGGGATGCCCCGTCATTTTACCCAGATCGACGAGGGCTTTCTGAAAAGCCTTGCCTGACCCGTTGCGTGGGTCACACCACATTTGGCAGTTTGCCTTCTGGGGTTGCTCGTAGGAAGGGGAGAGCAGGGCGCACTGGTGCTTCTTGGCGAGGGCCTGCCAATGGAGGTCAAAGGCACCTGTTTGCCCCGACTTGCACGACCCCTCACCGCAGCCGTGTTGGTGAACCACAACTCCGCGGAGGGTCTTCACCCCGGCCGGGATCCAGACGGTGTATTGCACCGGAAAGATCAAGGCGCCCGGGTCGGCCGAGGCCTCATAGCGAACCCGGTAGTAGGGAGGCTTGGCTTCGGGTGGCTCGGCGTAAGGTGCCTTTTGCGCCAGGGCCGAGGCAATGGCGAGGGTGAAGAGAAAGAAACGAAGCATGAGCGACCCTGAACTCTCCGGCTGTCGGGTGTCAAGGGAGGGCTGGGTTTTGAGTGGTAGAGAAACAAGCGGGTTTTGTCCACTTGCACAAGGTCTCCGGATGGTATGAAGTCCCCCCGTGTTCGACATTTTGGCAGCCTACGTCCATGACCTCGATCCGGTGATTTTTTCGATCACCGAGAAGATCAAATTGCGTTGGTACGGGCTGTCGTATGTCATGGGGTTCGCGGCGGCCTATTTCATTTTACTCAGGCTGGCTCGCCGTGACCTCTGGGTGGTTCCGGAAAAAAAGGTGGGAGACATTGTCACCTACACCGCCATCTTCGGCGTCTTTCTCGGCGGTCGGATTGGCTATGTCCTCTTCTACATGATTCCCCGGGATGGGATCGAACCCATCCTGGAAAACCCGATCACCATCATTGCGGTTTGGGATGGCGGTATGGCGTCCCATGGCGGGATTTTGGGAATCATGGCGGTGACCTTTATCTACGCGCGCAGGAATGCGCAGTCCTGGCTCGCGGTGGGTGAAGGGTTTGCCATCGTCGCTCCTCTCGGCGTCTTTTTTGGCCGCATGGCGAACTTCATCAATGGCGAACTCTATGGAACCATCACCGATGCCAAGAACTGGTGGGCGGTGAAATTTCCAGCTTCCCTCTATGAAAAGGGATTTTCAGATGCTCGAGTCGATGCCCTAAAGCAGGCGGGTTTCGCCTCAGAGGAAGTGACGGAATTGCTGGGCATATACGAGAATGCCGTCGGTGAGAGAGACCTTCCCAGCAAGGTTTTTAGCGAAGATTTGATGCCCATTGCGAGGGAGCAGCCCGAAGTTTTAAAAGCCCTTGCTGATCACACTCCGGCAAGGCACCCATCGCAGCTCTACGAAGGAATTCTCGAAGGCTTTCTCCTCTTCGCCTTTCTTTATGCTTTGCAGGTCTTCTTCCCGAAAATTTGGACCGGCGTAATTAGTGGATTGTTTTTCATCCTCTACGCGGTCTTCCGAATTCTTGTCGAAGGCGTTCGCGAGCCCGATGCCGAAAAAATTATGGGAATCACCAAGGGACAGTTTTACTCCACCTTCATGCTCCTGATTGGCGGAGGGATGCTGCTCTACGCCTTCAAGACGCGGAGGACGGTTAACCCCACTTAAGAGCTCCGTCGGTCGACCACTTCTTCTCGCCGAAGGTCTGGATCTTGTGGCCCATGTGGTGGGCGATCGAGATGAGAAGGCGGTTGTGCGGCGTCTGGTTTGGCAACTGGTGGAAGCCGGGGTTTTCGCCACCCTGGCCACCGACCAGAACGATGGGAAGATCGTGGAGGGTGTGGCTGTTTCCTTTACCGAGTTCGTTCACCCACACGATGGTGGTGTTGTCGAGCATGTTGCCCTTTCCGCCGGCCTCGGGAGTGTCGCGGAGGCGCTTGGCGAGGTAAGCCAGTTGTTGGGCGAACCAGATGTTGATCTTTTCGAGCTTGGCCTGGGCGTCTTTGTTCTTGTCGGGCTCGTGGCTGAGGGAATGGTGACCTTCCTCGATGTCGAGCCAACGCATGCGGGCCTGTCCCACCGAGCGCATGAACTGGAGCGTTCCGACGCGGGCCATGTCGTTGGCCATCGCATTGACAAGGAGGTCCATTTGCATCCGCGCCACTTGCGGAGTGTTGTCGTTGACGAGTTCGATGTTGGGATCGAGCTCGGGCTCGGGATGAACCAGCTCGCCGGTCTTGGCAGCTGCCGCCATTTCCTTTTCGAGATCGCGAACGAGCGTCAGGTGTTGGTCGAGGAGAGCCCGGTCTTCTTTGGATAGCTTACCTGCCACCTGCTTCAAATCCGAACCGAGGGTATCAAGAATGGAGGCGTAAGTCTCGCGGTCCTTGGACTGCCCGTAGAGCTTGTCGAGCATCTGGTAAGGATCATCGAGGGGAGCCACCGGCTGGTCGGATCCGGCATACGACATCCGGGTCCAGGGATCGGCTCGGTCGGGAACGGCAACGCCGACTTCCAGCGACCCAAAGCGGGTGCGGGTCGCTTCGTTCTTTTGAAGAAAGTTTTTGATCTCCTGGTCGATGGAGATTCCCGAGGCCCAACCCGCCGGGCTGTCGGATCCCCCCTGGATGTTTCCCGGGAGAAGGCGGGCACCGGTGAGAAGACAGGACATGCCGCGCATGTGGCTATCACCATCACCACCAACGCGGTTGGAGATCCCCTTGAGAACGGTGGTTTGTTTCTGGAAAGGAGCAAGTGGAGCGAGAATGGGGGACTTCGCGAGCGAGCCGTCTTTTCCGGGCCAAAACTTCACCGGAACGGTGCCATTGGGCGAAAACATGAAAATGACCCGCCGTTTGGTGGCACCCGTGTTGACGGCCCCGAGCGAAGGCAGGGACGAAAGAAACGGAAGCGATGCTCCTGAGATGCCGAGATTGCGGAGAACTTGGCGGCGCGAGGTCATGGTGAAAATACGGGATTAATGAGGTGAATCTTGCGAAACCGGCGCTATCGGGGCACCGATCTTGTCAGAATAGTGGTCATGAGTTCCCGGATGTGCAAATTCGATTTGGAAAAGGACTCCTCGAGCTTGTCCATCTGGTCGTATCCGTAGGCGCTCACGGGCTGCTGGACGAGATGGTGGAAGAGGTGCTTGATGAAGGCCCGACGAGCCTCTGGAGAGTCTATCGCGAGACGGGCGAGATCCTGTGGACCGGAGATCTTGATGGAGCGGTCGTCGGTCGTCGGATAATCCGAGGTGGTGTTAATCGGTTTGTCCTTTTCGTGAGTGCGGAACCGTCCGATGGCATCGAAATTTTCGAGACTGAATCCCACCGGGTTGATGATGGAATGACAGGTCATACAGCTTTGATCGCGGGTGATTTCGGTCACCTTCTGACGCATGGTGAGGTGCGGCTTGAAGTCGGCGTCTTTGAATTCGATCGCCTTGGGTGGCGGTTTCAAAAATCGTCCGAGGACATTCCGGCTGAGGTAAACTCCGCGATGGATGGGCGAGGTTTGCTTGTGGTAGGAAAACGCACTTAGCACGAAGGGGTGGGTGAAAACGCCGGCCCGTTTCTTGCTGGGAGTCTCGAGAAGTTGGAATTCACGACCGCCTGGCGTCTTGGCCTGATAGAGTTTGGCGAGACGCTCGTTGAGGTAGATTTTGTCTTCGGTGAAAAGCCGGCGGTAGTCGGAGGATTCGGACCAAACAACATCTTCGAGAAAGAGGTCGAGCGAGGTGCGCAGATTGGCAATCACCGCTTCATCGAATCCTGGAAAAAGCGAGCTGTCCTTTCCAAGGTCTTCCTTTTCGGCAAGGCCAAGCCAATGGCGGAAATAGCGCTGGAGTTTACTCTTGGTCCGCGGATCCTTCATCATCCGCTTGATCTGGCTTTTGATCTGTCCCTCGTTGTTAAGGTAGTCGCCCTTGGCGGCATTCAGCAGGGCTTGGTCGGGAACGGAATCCCAGAGTGCCAGGGCCAGGTGGGCTGCCGTTGAGTGTGCGTCGTATTCGCCCTTTTCGTTTTTGTTGAGCGAAGGGTAAAGGAAGTAGGGAGAGGTGAGGGTCAGCATCAACGAACGCTTCATTGCGGTGTCGTGATCACTCCCTGCACCGGCAAAGATGTCATCGAGATAAAGCTTCTTCTGAGTAGGGGTGAGGGGGCGTCCAAAAGCGAGCGTAGTGAAACGGGTGCAGAAGTCCTTCAGCTTCTTGGCGCGGTCGGGGGCATTGGGCTTGGTCTTGGCGAGTTCATCGATCTCGGCAAAAATCCCTGCGGTCGCTTCCACCGCGGTGTTGGCAACGGCTTCCTTCCACGCCTTGGAAACACTGGAGCCACGTTCGTATCCGAGGGAGGCATCATCGGGCGGGAAGTCGGTGGTGATCAGCTGGGCTTTTGGGGAACTTTGCGCGAAGAGGTGGCGGGCGGGAATGGGCTCCCAGGTTCCGTGGGGAGTTTTCCATTCAAGAACGATGGAGGACTTCTTCTCTTTGTATGAAACATACTCGAGAAAGATGGGCACCGGGTGACCGGAAAGGAGAAAGGTCTTTTCTTCAACCGTGCGCATGGTGTTGCCTGAAGAAACCCAGGCATCGATCAATGCTTCGCTCCGTTGCCTTGGGTCGTTGATGAAGAGGCGGAACCCGTTGGGTGAATGAACGCGGAACCGGTAAGTGCCGGTTTCCGGAGGCAGGATGGTGCCGTTCCAGAAGGCGGAGTGGCCCTGTGGGTTGATCTTGTCCACCCCGTGATTCTTGCCGAGGTCGAAGGCGATTTCCGTGTCGATTCGTTTCAAAAGCGACTTCTTGCGATTGTTCATCTTCTCCTTGTTGAAGAATTTTGCCTCCAACCCATTGGGCTCCTTGAAGTTGGGTCGCCAGCGAAACGACTGCACGATGTCGGTGATGGCCCGGCGGTGTTGGTGGCGGGTGCGACGGAGAAGATCGCGTCGGACCGGCTCGAGCTTGGCCTGGGCCTCCGGCGAATAAAACGCCCCGTGAATGTATTCCGCAACGAGGCGGGCGTCTTCGTCGACGACATCCTCTTCCTTGTCTTCCGGCATGGTGCGGTGGATGTACTTCGCCAGCGATGGAATTGATTTTTTTCCAACGAGGGCCTCGTCATATTCGTCTGCCACTCCCTGTCCGCGATCTCCGTGGCAGGAGGCACAGTGTTCGCGATAGATTCCGGCTCCCCGATTGCCCCACAGCGGGGCAACGGTGATGAAGAGAAGAAAAATGCCAATTCGCATGGCAGAATTACGGATTGGGAAGCAGTTTTCTGACGTATTTTGCGAGAAGATCGGCCTCCAGATTGACGATTTGACCTTTTTCAGCCTCTCCCAGATGAGTCGCCAGCAAGGTATGAGGGGTGATCCAGAAAACCGCGGAAGAATCGGTGAGCTCGGCGATGGTGAGAGAAATACCGTCAATGCAGAGAGAGCCCTTGTCGATGCACAGCCCGTGAATCGAGGGAGGTAGAGAGACCTCAAGCCGGTGGTCTTGCCCGAGGGGAGAGAGATCGACGATGGTGCCGGTGTCATCGACATGCCCCTGCACAAAGTGCCCACCCAACCGCTCTCCCACCGCCAGAGCCCTCTCAAGATTCACCTGTTTCCCGTTGGTCAATTGCCCGAGCGAGGTGACCTTTAAGGTCTGGGCGAGAAGGTCGAAGCCAACGTGTTCTCCCAATTCGGCCACGGTGAGGCAGCAGCCATTGACCGCAACCGAATCTCCAAGCGCGAGCTCTGCGGCAAAGGGGATGGAAAGAGTGAGGTGCGCCTGCTCCCCCCGTTCGACGAGGGAGATGACTTTTCCGATGGATTCAACGAGTCCAGTGAACATCTTCCGGTTTTGGGTGTTTTGGGGCAGAGGGGCAAGGCTTTTGCCGGAGCCAGCGCGTCTCGTCGAGACAGTCTTCTCGAGGAATGATTGGGAGTCGAAACCGAGGGCGTGCGGGGCTGAATCTGCGACCTGAACCTCATTGGTGTTCCAGAACTGTCACAAGGCAAGTTTGTTACAAACTAATAGATTTAAAAATGACAATTTGAGCTATCTCTCACCCGTCTCGCAGAGGCGTCGTATTTTCTGACAAGCACTACTAAAAAAAATGAAGATCAAACTTGTTACCCGATGGCTCCTGATGGGAGCTGGAGTGTTCCTAACGGCCGGAACCGCAGGAGCCCAAACATCACAGATTGCATCTGTTAATTTCGATGATGAAACATTCGGAGGAATGGAAAGTGTTGATGCCGGGGGTGATCAAAGCTGGCAGATCACGTCTGATCCTGATGGCGGGTTTTTCAGTCAAATCAACGGAGCAGCAGAGGCCGGAGGAGAGAACGACTGGCTTGTTTCTCCGTCTCTTGACCTTGATGGTGTTACGGAAGCATTTCTGAACTTTCGCTCCCAACGGTCTGCTTCCGGTTCGAGTCTCCTGAAGGTTTTGGTTTCGACTGACTACGATGGAGGAGGGGATCCTACCACCGCAACCTGGGCCGAGTTGGGTGATGTCAGTCTGCCCACTGCGGAGGATGAGTCGTGGGTTGATTCGGGTTTCATCGATCTTACTACGTTCAGAAGCGCCTCTACCTACATTGCATTCCAATACGAGCATACCGACGGCGAGGAAGCGACCACCTGGGGGGTGGATGATATCCAGATTACTCCAGACCGCCCGGTTCTTGGCTTTACAGTCAGCGATGAATCTCCGCTCAATGTCGAGACGGTTCGATTCACCTCTACCATTTCAGGAGTGGCCGGCAGTCCGGACTATGAGTGGGACTTTGGTGATGGTACCACTTCGACCAGAGCAAACCCGGTGCACACTTTTGAAGATGCCGGAACCTACACAGTGACCCTGACCATTACCGATGAGGACGGGGGGTCATTCTCGCTTGTCAGGGAGGACTTCATTGACGTCCGCGAGGCAACCGAGGAGGTGCCTGCTGAAAACATCGCTGCGCTCCGGGTGGCGTCCTACAATGTGTCGCTGAACCGGTCGGCTGCCGGAGAGTTGATCAACGATTTGAGCACGTCCGAGGATTCCCAGGCCAAGTCCATTGCCGAGATCATCCAGGTGGCTCGTCCGGATGTGATTCTTCTAAATGAATTTGATTATGATGTGAACGGTGAGGCCATTGATTTGTTTCGATCAAATTATCTAATGGTATCTCAAAATGGAGCAGACCCCATCGAATACCCTCATGTCTTCTTTGCTCCCTCAAATACCGGGATTCCATCAGGTTTTGATTTGAACAATGACGGGGAGGTCTCCGGGCCAAACGACGCTTTTGGCTTTGGCTTTCACCCCGGCCAGTTCGGGATGGTCATCCTCTCGAAGTATCCGATTGATACGGATTCGGCGCGAACCTTCCAAAATTTCCTGTGGAAGGATATGCCGGAAGCCCTTTTGCCACCCGACCCCGACGATAGTGACGGGGATTCCGATCTTACCAGCTACTACTCAGCGGAAGAGCTGGATGTGTTCCGGCTTTCTTCAAAAAGCCATTGGGATGTTCCGGTTTTGGTTGATGGCCGAACCATTCACCTTCTCGCAAGCCATCCCACGCCTCCGGTTTTCGATGACGGAACAGAAACTGATCTGGAGAATCCAACGATAGTTGATTGGAATGGCCGCAGAAACCATGATGAGATCAGATTCTGGGCCGACTACATCAATCCCAAGGCTTCTGATTACATTTACGACGATGCCGGCCAAACCGGAGGTCTTGGCGAAGGGAAAACCTTCATCATTTTGGGAGATTTGAATGCCGATCCCGTTGACGGGGATAGCACTGCAAATCCTGTGAACCTCCTTCTCGAAAGTCCTTTTGTGGATGCCCGCGTTGCGCCCGAAAGCTCTGCGGGTGATGGAAACGACACCGCCACCTTTGGGCTTCGGGTTGACTACGTCCTACACTCAAAAAAGGGTCTCCAGACCCGTGAGACCGCTGTCTACTGGCCAATCGACACGGATATCCGAAGCGACCAGGTCGAAGCAAGCGACCATCGGATGGTCTATTCCGATCTCGAGTACCGTTCGACTTCCGACTTTACCCTCCAGATTCTGCACAGCTCGGACAACGAGTCATCATTCCAGGATCCAAATACCCTCGAGGAGAAAATCCTCAATTACGGAGCAGTCATTGAAGGGCTTCGTTCGGTGGGGCAGGATGAAGAAGTTGCCACGATTTACGTGACCGCCGGAGATCACACTTTGCCCGGGCCATTTTATGAGGCTGCCGCCCAGGTCCCCTCACTTCAGCAGGCCGGTGCCGCGGATATTGCCTTCTATAACGCGATGGGGCTCACTGCCAACGGGATGGGGAACCACGAGTTCGACGGGGGAATCGAGGATTTCGCCAGTTTCCTGACGGGAGCAAACTATCCCTTCCTAGCGGTAAACCTTGATTTTTCGAACGTCACAACTGGCGACGCTCCGCCGATTGAGATCGGTGTCGACGGCAGTTCGGTCGAAGAACTGGCGGGCAAGGTGGCCCGAAGTGCCTTTGTTGAAATCAATGGCGAGAAGATTGGTTTGATTGGGAGGGCTCCAGCCGATTTCTTCAATGTCGTTGCCGATCCCGAGGTCACACTCCCTGGGTTGGATTTCGTTGGTGGTCGCGATCCCGATACCAACCAGCCTTTGCAATCGGCTCTTCCACTTGTGCTTGAGCAAGTCGACCTCCTGAAGGCCCAAGGGATCAACAAGATCATCTTGCTGGATCACGCCCAGGATTTTACCGGAGATCCTCTCTCGGCTTCGGAATTGCGGGATATTGATGTGATCGTATCTGCAGGGAGCACGGGCTTCCTTGCGATGGACGACCCGATTGGACCGTTCAATGTGCTTCGTGATGGCGATTCAGGAACGGATGACTACCCCACCATGCGTGATGATTCGGAGGGTAATCCGATTCTCGTGGTGAACAGTGATCAGCTTTACCGTTATGTGGGGAATCTCATTATTGGCTTTGATAACGAAGGGTTGATTGATTTCGTGGACGTTCGCAGCGGGCCAGTTGCGGCCACCCAGGATGCGGTCGACTTGTTGGCCGAGTATCTCGAGGTAGGTTCTCTGAGTGCTTCGCGGGAAGTTCAAAGTATCTGGAGTGATCTCCAGAGCACCCCCTTGATCACCGAGTTGTTCGAGGTGGTGGGAACCACGGAGTTTCCTCTCAATGGTGAGCGTGCAGACGTCCGGACCCGCGAAACAAATCTTGGTCGGCTGGTCACTGACTCCACACTGTGGGCTGTCCGGGAGGAGTTTGGTCGCGGGGACATCGTTCTGAAAAACGGCGGAGGCATCCGGGATTCCATCACCGGTCCGAACATCACCCGTCTCGGAGTGAGTTCCGCTCTTGCCTTCAACAACGGAGTCGTATTGGTGGAGGTCACCGCTGCGGAACTTCTTGCGACGATGGAAAACGGGGTGAGCCGTTTCCCTGCTCGTGACGGACGGTTCCCGCAATTGGCTGGCGTCACCATGGAATTTGATCCCAACCGGCCGGGAGTCAGTTCGCAGATTCAGATGTTCGAGCCCTCACGCATCGGTCGCCTGGTTGTCCATCGGGCCGATGGATCGGACGATGTCGTTGTGGAGAACTTCCGTTTGGTGGGAGATCCCAGCCGGACCTTTGATTTGGCGACCAACGATTTCCTCCTTACCGGAGGGGACGGCTATGCCGCTCTCGGTGCCATCGATCCGAATTCCGGGCGCTTTATCGGTGAGGTCTCCGGAGATGGTGAGCGCCAGATTCTTTCCGACTACATTGCCGGACCATTGGGTGGTGAAGTTGCCATCAGCGATCCGCCAGGAGTCTCGCGCTTGACACGTTTCACGAGCGGCCGGGTCACCGGTAGCTATCTTCAGGGAGATTTTGACGAGAGCAGCGCCGAGATTGTCGACTACTGTCCGGTTACCCGGCGGTTGTTCGTTTCAAATGCTTTCGAAGAATCGATCGATGTGCTCGATGTCGATACGATGAGTCTTTTGTTCCAGATCGATGACCTGGGAGGCGCTCCAAATAGCGTGGCCGTCAGCAAAGGCGTTGTGGCTGTAGCCGTTGAGAATGCCGAAAAAACCGAACCCGGTTGGGTCGTCTTTTACGACACCCTGTTCGGGAGCGAGTTGAACCGGCTTGGTGTGGGTGTTCTTCCCGACATGCTCACGTTCACCCCGGATGGTCGCCAGGTTGTGGTGGCAAACGAAGGTGAGCCCGATGACGACTACGTGATTGATCCCGAAGGTTCGATTTCGGTGATCAATGTGGGCGAGGGATCTCTCGTCGACATTGTCCGGTTGGACCAGGATGATGTCACCCAAATCGGGTTTGGCTTCTTCGACGAGGTTCCCTTCTTCCGGCAGTTTTTGGAATCCGCAGGAGTTCGTCTCTTCGGGCAGATCCAGTCGCCCGATGGAGGATTCCTTCGCATGTCGACGATTGCCGAGGATCTGGAACCCGAATTCGTCACGGTGACTCCCGACAGCAAGAAGGCCTACGTCGCTCTTCAGGAGAACAACGCCCTTCTTGTGGTTGACCTGACCATTCCCGATGTCGTTGACCTCATTCCACTGGGATACAAGGATCACTCGCTGGAGGGCAATGGCTTTGATGCATCCGACCGCGACGGAATGATCGACATTCGTCCGCGTCCGGTTTTCGGCGCCTATCTGCCAGATGCCATCAGCAGCTTTGAAACACTTGGTGAAACCTTCATCATCTCGGCGAATGAAGGTGACTCGCGGGACTACGACGGGTTTAGCGAGGAAGTCCGGGTTGATGACCTGCTCCTCGATCCGGAGGTCTTCCCAAATGCTGCCGAGCTTCAGGAAAGCAGCAACCTTGGTCGTCTCAAAACCACCACCGCAACCGGTGATGATGACGGCGATGGTTATCACGAGAGAATCATTACCTATGGTGGACGGTCATTTTCAATCTGGGATGAACAGGGCAATCTTGTTTTCGACTCCGGGGACGATTTCGAGCAGATCATCGCCGAGCGTTATCCCGAAGTGTTCAACGCGTCCAATGACAACCGTCGATTCGACAACCGCTCCGATGACAAGGGACCTGAACCCGAAGGGGTGGTGATCGGTGAGATCGAAGGCCGAAAGTATGCCTTCATCGGACTCGAGCGCATCGGAGGGTTCATGATCTATGATGTCACCTTCCCGTATGCGCCGGTCTTCATTGATTATGTTCTTCCCCGCGATTTCAGTGTCGATCCCGAGGATGATTATCCGGCCGGAGGCGACCTTGGACCCGAAGGATTGAAGTTCCTGTCCGCGGACATCGCTCCGAATGGAGTGCCGACCCTCGTGGTTTCCAATGAGGTCAGTGGAACGACTTCCCTTCACGAAATCACCATTCCTCCCACCGCCGGAGGCTATGCCCTGCAGTTGCTCCATAGTTCCGACAATGAGTCGGCATTCCTGGATCCCAACACCGGTGAGGAGAAGATCCTTCACTATGGGGCTGTCGTGGAAAATCTCCGTAACCTCGGAGCCCGCGAGCAACTCAATACCATTTATCTGACTGCAGGGGATCACACCTTGCCGAATCCGTTCTACGAGGCATCCGCCGAAGTGCCGGAGTTCGGGCAGCCGGGTCTGGCCGACATCGCCTTCTTCAACGCCATGGGATTGACCGCCAATGGGATGGGGAACCATGAGTTTGATGGGGGAATCGATGAGTTTGCCCACATGGTGAAGGCTGCAAACTATCCCTTCATTGCCGCAAATCTTGACTTCTCTTCGGTGGAAGTCGGGAAGGATGCTCCCACAATCGAAATCGGAGTGGACGGTGCCAGCGTGCAGGAAAATGCCGGCAAAGTATGCCGGAGTGCTCATGTGGTGATTGGTGGTGAGAAGATTGGTTTGATCGGACGCGCTCCCGCCGACTTCTTCAATGTCGTCGCCGATCCTGACACCACTCTTCCCGGTCTGGACTTCTTCGGTGGTCGCGATCCTGACACCAACCAGCCACTTGAGTCTGCTGTCGAGCAGGTGCTTGAGCAGGTCGACCTTCTCAAGAGCATGGGGATCAACAAGATCATCCTGATGGATCATGCTCAGGACTTCACGGCCGATCCTCTTTCGGCACAGATCCTTCGAGACATCGACATTCTTGTCACCGCCGGAAGCACCGGGTT
>JASFWU010000278.1:0-4084 GCA_050049035.1 Akkermansiaceae bacterium
TTGATGGATTCGCGACCGGACTTTGCGCACGCGGTCGACGATGAAAACCTCCTCGTCGGTTTCCATTTCGAGCTCCGATTCAAGATCCGCTACCAATCGCCTGGAAAGGTCAAAGAGCTGATCCTGCATTTCGACTGGGCTGGTCACGGTGAAATCGATGTCTGCCTCTTTGATCGCGGTTTTTTCACCAAGAAAATGCGAGAGCATGTATCCACCCACGGCAAGCACCGCCTTTTGTGGAGCACCTTGATCAAGCTCTCCCTCGTAGCCGCAATCCTTCGCCAACTGCTCAAGCCGTTCCCAGATTTGCGGTCGAATGTCGTCCATCTGGGAAAACTTGAATGAAAGCGGGATCACCACAACCTCACCATTTCCTTTCAAGGCCTGATGAGCCTTCACCGCGATAAAGGAGGTACCGTCCAGAAGTGGAGTGACCCGATCGTTCATCAAGTAGACGTTCCCCTCGGGGAAAATCGTCAAGGCCAGCCCTCCTGATTTTAGAATGTTGATGGCCTCCGCCATGGCCTTGCGGTCATTGCCCTCACGATCAATCGAAAAAGCACCGGTCTTTTGCATCACCCAGGCTTGGATGCTTCCTCTCAGGAAGATGTCGTATGCCGCCATGAAAGCCGAGGGAACACCGAGCCGACGTTGCACTTCGAACATGAGTTGTGGGTCGCTATGGCTCGGGTGATTGGCCACAAACAGGAGCCGCTTTCCTTTCTCGTAAAGTGATTGAACCTTGTCGATTTCCCCGGCGAGTTCGATTTCCTGCAATCGATGGTTTTGTCCCGGCAGGATCAAGGTCCGATTGATCTGTTTGGCCAACCAGGAAACTGTGGGTGAGTATCTCGCCGGAAAAAACCGGTAGGGGACATCACAAAATTCAAGCATATCGAGTCACGCCTCGGCGTTTTAGGGTTGAGACGAATCCTTCTTGTTGGGATCAAAAAAGATCTTCACCTCGGCCTTGGTGGTGCCGAGGAGATCCTGGGCCCGAAGGAGGGCGTCGCGGGTTGAGATATTGGGATTGCTGGGCGCGTGGAAGAAGAGGTTGGTTTCTCCTTCCTCCCTTCGGCATCCCTTTTGCAGGGTGCGGAGGACTCCAGAGCTTTTGAGAACCTTGTAGATGCTTCGGGTGGCTCCCGAGATGATGAGGTGGCGTCCCTTCGCGCGGACGAAGTTGATGAGTTCCCGCAAGCCCATCACGCTGGTGGCATCGAGGTGGTGGGCATTCTTCATGCGCAAAATGATGACCCGGATGTTGGGGTCAACAACCATGTGCCTGACCTGGGTTTGGAAAAGTTCGGCTGCTCCAAAAAAGAGGGAACCTTCGACATGGACGATGGAGATTGCGGGATCGGGTCGCTTCTGTTTTCGGTCGAGCTCGAGAATTTCACCGCTATCCGTAACGCCATACTCGATGAGTTCGGGCCGGGAGACTTTTCGCAGAAACAAAAAGATCGAAAGGGAGGCTCCGATGAAGATGGCAGCATAGAGAGGGAAGATCAGGGCGGTGACGAAAGTGGTGATGAGCACCCCGCAGTCTTCCGGTGTTGAGCGAAGGCAAATACGAATGTTTCGTTCCTTAATGAGCGAAGCCGCGACCGCGATGACAAGGCCTGCTAGCGAAGCCTTGGGAATCAAGGAGACCGGGTTTGGCACGATGGAAACCAGAAGGAAAATGGAGAGGAGGCAGAGGACTCCGCAAATCATGGAAGAAACTCCCGAGCGCGCCTTCGATTCGAAGTTCAAGGCGGAACGGGTCAATGATCCGGAGGCCGGCATTCCGGCGGTGAAGGCGCAGGCGACGTTGGACATGCCCACTGACATCATATCCTGGTTGATTTCGGTTTGTTGGCCGGTTCGTGAAGCGATCGACTTGGCCATCACGGTGTTTTCAAGCGAGGCAAGGAAGGCGATCGCAAACGCGACTCCGAGAAGCGAGGAGACACTTTCGAGCCATCCGTTTTCGCCCGGCTGCGGGGTGAGAAAAGTCAGGTCCGACAGGGAGAAGGACGGAAAGGTAGGCACGGCCTGATCCCACGACGGGAATTGACCGGCGAGGATCGTGGAGACCAGCGAGGCGACTGCGAGGGAGATGGCAAAGTTGGGAAGAGCCGAGAGCCAGCGATTGAGGGCGAGATAGACGAGGAGTGTGCCCAGGCCCAAAACAGCCGGCTGCCAGAGGTAGTTTGCACTGACGTCGATTAGGGCGACGAGCATCCCGAAAAAGTTGCCCGCGGGTTCCACCACTTCGCTGACCCCGAAGATATGCTTCCCCTGGTTGATCATGATTAGAATGGCGGCGCCCGTGATGTAACCCACGAGAACGCTTTGGCTGATGTATTGCATCAGATCTGCCGCTTTGAGAAGAGCGCCGACCAGGCAGATGATCCCCACCATGAGGACCAAGAGAGGCATGAGTTGAAGCTTTTCGACTCCGGTAAAGCTGGAGGCCGCGAAGAAACTGAAGACCATCAAGGAAGTGGCATTGGTCGGGCCCAGAACGGTATGCCTCGAGCTGGCAAACAAGGGAGCAATCAGGGCGGCGACAGCCGAGCAAATGATTCCGTAGAGGATCGGGAGCTCGGCGATGGCAGCGTATGCCATGCCTTGGGGAACGGCAAGAAGGGCAATGTTGGAGGCGGCACGCAGGTCGGCCTTACCATCGGCAAGAGTGTAGCCCTTGAGGTTGTCCGGTAGCGGAAAGAGGCGAAGCGGGTTGGCCACGGCCCACTTGTGAAAGGCGCGATAAGCGGAGCGCAGTTTCCGCATCAATCGATCCATGATTCAAGTTAGGCCCGTTTGGTGGCGCGGCGAAAGAGGAAAATGCCAAGAGCAAGGCAGATCAGGTTGGGCGACCACATCAGGACCCTGGTCAGGAAGAGATTGGATCCTTTGGTTTCGTCTGCGATAATGAAAAAAAGGAAGTATCCCACCGCAACTCCAAGGCTGATTCCGGAGCCGGACGAGGTTTCCTTGCGGCGTGCGGACAAGCCGAGGGGCAGACCCACGATGGCCAGCGCGAGGGGAGCAAATGAAAATGAAATCCGACGCGTTCTTTCGGCGTCCAGTTGGATCTTTTGCGACTCGGTGAGGGATTCCGGTGGATTGGCAAGGAACTCTCCAATTTGTCCGTTGTCGAGGCGATCCGCCTTGATGATGTTGGCGGGTCGCCTGACTTCGAGTGGCAGCACCCATGGCTCGATCTTGCCTGCCGGTGCATGCTGGAGGTTTCCCTTTTCATCGCGCGACTCGATCCAAACCCCGCTCAGTTTGAGCTCAAGCTTCTCCACCTCGGTATCCGGAGCGATGGAGGCCACCTCGTTGGAGTAAAGGTAGGCGGTCGGCCACGGGCCGGATTCTTCGTCGCCCAATTCATAGGCGTGAAACCCCTGAAAGCTCTGGTCGGGATTTCGTGATTCGATGTAGATTCGCTGGCCCTTGAGTCGCGATTGCACCACGCCCGGATCGAGAAGCCGGAGCGGATCGTTTTTCAGATTCTCGTAGAGCATCATTTTAAGATCGCCCTTGGATCGGGGCGACACCGTGGCATTGAGCCAAAGGCACAAGAGAGAGAGGCCCAGGCCCACCGCGAAGACCGGGGTGGCAATGCGATAGAGACTGAGACCGGCGCTTCGCAAGGAGTTGATTTCCTGGTCCGACGAGAGCCGGCCGAAGACCAGAATGACGGCCGCGAGAAAGCCCCAGGGAATGGTGAAAACGAGGGAAACCGGCAGGAGTTTGAGAATGAAGATTCCAAGGAAGGTGATGGGAGCCCCACGTTTGACAAGAAGCTCGTTGATCTCCTTGAAGAGGTTCCCGAGGACGAGGACCACACTGAGAATGAGAACGGCATAGAGCGCGGTGGCCACCACCTGTCGGGTCACATAGCGATCGCTCTTGTTGAATATCACCTTGCCACGAGGCTAATTGTTCCTTCCGGTAAGGTCGAGTGTGAAGAAGTGGTCCGTTGCGCAGGGTCATCCAGCTAGGGAGAGGAGTTTGTTTCGGTAGGACTCATCAGCCATGGCTCTCATTTGTTTCATTGGGAGGGATTTCTTATTGGATTGATCCGTTT
>JASFWU010000279.1:0-4079 GCA_050049035.1 Akkermansiaceae bacterium
ATCAAATCGTCACTCGATGAATTTGGTGAGCGATTCCTCACGCGGGTTTTTACCGAAGCCGAGCGGGCCTATTGCGGGAGTCAAAAGTGGCCCGAGCTTCACTTTGCTGCCCGGTTTGCCGCCAAGGAGGCCATTGCCAAGGCTTTCGGCACCGGAATTGGAAAAGATGTCGGATGGCTCGATATGGAGATTACCCGGAAACAAACAGGTGAACCGGAAGTCGCCCTTGCCGGGTCGGCAGCCGTTTTCGCCGAGTCGCGCGGGGTTTCCCAGGTCATGGTGAGCCTGACCCACGCCAAACACTATGCCGCAGCCAATGCGGTCATCATGGGCTGAGAGTGCGAGACCACTGCCCCTACTCCTTTAGGACCCGGAAGTAGACGGTGTCCGGCAGGCTGAGTCCGTCCAAACTAAAGGTTCGGGTGGTTTGCTCTCCGATGCCGGCTGGAACCCCGTCGTCCAGCTCGAAGTCCCAGGTGATGAGGTCGGTTGAATACTGGACGATGAAGGTGTCGCCTTCGGCGGAGTCCCAGGTCAGGGTCAGGTCATTGTTTTCGCTGTCGTAGCTGATCGCAGTGACCGAGGGGTCAATTTCATCTTGCTCGACAGCCAACGGACCCGATTCATAAGCCGTCACGACCTCTTCAGGGGTTAAAGGCCGATCCCACATCGCGACATCGTCCAGCACTCCGTTGAATGACTCAAATCCTCCTCGAAGGTAAAGAGGGGCGGTGGGATTGTTCGGGCCGTCGCAGAACGAACTGATGTTGGTTCGAGGGTTCAGTGCTCCATTTTCGGCCAACTGCCCGTTGATGTAGATGCTGGCGGTGTCGATGAGACTGTCATAAACGCAAGTGACGTGGACCCATTCGCCGTCAACGTAGGCATCGGATGGAACGCGGCATTCGCCGGGCCACGTTCCGTAGTTTTGCCAGCCTCCGAGGCGAAAGCGAAGGGGGCTGTCTTCAGTGGTGGTTGGTCGCACCAATATCACAAATCCCGAGCTGGCGTCAGTGGTGGATTTGTCGATGACTGTTCCCCAACTTGTCTGGTTGTCGATCATCCACCACGACAAGGTCAGGTCGCTGGTGGTGGAGATCGCGGCGGGGTCGCAGACCACTTGTTCATTGGCCGTTCCACTGAATGCCCCGGTTCCCACCTGCGCCTCTTCTGTCCACACTCCACCTCCACTGATGGTTCCGTTAAACCCTCCGATAATGTCGGTGACCACAGTGCCCTCGCCGTCATCAAAAGGCCAGTAAGCGATGAGATTGGCCTGTCCGGCAAGGGTGGAGAGAGCAAAGGGAAGGAGGCGCTTGGCCCATTGAAAAGTTTGGGATCTCATGGGAATGGTTGGGGTTGTCAATGCGAAGTGGATGGTGAAGCGAGGTCTCACAAGGTGAACGACCATTGTGATTAGCAGCGATCCTAGAAAAACGATCTGTCGAGGGTCAAGGGAATCCCATTCATGCCAAAGTCCAAAAGAGGGAAGACGGACTTGGTACAGACCTCAAAAAATCGGTCTGTGTTGGCCCCTTTGTTTTGTCGAAGACCGGGAAGGTTTACCCCTTTTTCAAGATGGGAAGTTTCCATTTGCGCGCGACAAGGGCAAAGCCGTGGAACAGCCCCGCAGCTCGGCCGGATTTTTCGGGTTCCACCTGATTCCCCACTTGATTTTGTCAGCGGGCAGGGCGAATCTCGCTCAACCCCAGATACGAATATGTCCAAGAAACTTCTTTTGATGATCGGTGCCATTCTTCCTCTCCTGACCGCAAGCTGCAACACGATGCAGGGAATCGGTCGTGACATCAGTGGTGCCGGCACCGAGTTGCAGAAGGCTGCCACTCCGGAGGGCAAGCGCGTCAACAACTGATTGACCGATCCCACGCCTCTCTTGAGCCAGATGACAACCGTCCTTGCTGGAATGGCTTCGCAAAACGCGACGCTCTTCCATCGCATTCGCTTCAAGGTTTCCGATTCCTCGGTGATCATTGACTTTCGGGACGGCTCGTCAACCTACCTTGTCCGTGACATCGAAATGGAGCGTGCCCGGCAGACCGTACGGGCCGACCATGTGGGTTGCTCCGCAGATTTCACCCCGGAAGGGGGGCTGTCGGGAGACCGGGATACCGCCCTTGCCCAGGCAACCGCGGAGTGTCTTCGCCGGGCCGGAGAAAGCGAGGTGTTGGTGGACCGCACCCTTCCGTATCTCTACGCGCATTTCATTCAAGAAGCCGGCATCGCCGTCCACTACTCCGGAGAATTCGGGGTCATGGAACGCCGCATCAAGGATGAGGTGGAAATCGAACATTTGAGAAAAGCCCAACAGGTGACAGGCGAGGCAATGACCTTTGCCTGCAACACCATCGCTTCGGCAGATGCAGATCGAGAGGGTTTTCTCATGTGGGAGGGAGCCCAACTGACTTCGGAACGGCTGCGCGCCATGATCACGGCTGATCTCATCGACCGCAGTTTTTCAAATGCCCACGATTCCATTGTGGTGACCGCTCCTCACGTGGCCGATTGCCATCACTACGGGACCGGACCGCTCAAAACCGGGCTTCCAGTCATTGTCGATATTTTCCCGATGGACAATGCCACCCGATACAACGGGGATATGACCCGCACGGTGGTTCACGGGACACCCTCTGACGAAGCATTGAAGATGCACGCGGCAGTGGCTGAGGCAAAGAAGGCCGGCTGCGAGGCATTACGTCCCGGAACGACAGGAGAAGCCGTCCATCGAACCACCATCGCAGTCATTGAGGAGCATGGATTCGAGATTGTTCGTGGTGATACTCCGCTGGATGCGGTGACTCCATACATGAGTCACGGGACCGGCCATGGAATTGGCCTGGAAGTGCATGAGCCGATCTTGCTTGATCACGGAGGGGGCGAGATTTTTCAGAATGAGCTCTTTACGGTGGAACCGGCGCTCTACTCTTCCATCCCTGGAGGGGTCAGAATCGAGGACATGGTTTTGGTCACAGAAGACGGTCATGAAGTGATGTCTCCCATTCACGAGGGTCTGGACTGGAGGGGTTAGCGGCATGCTCCAGCGCTACCATCCAGCCAATGCTGATTTGATCGTCAACATCAACGGCAGGTTGGTGCATCGGGACGAGGCCGGGGTGAGTCCGTTTGATTCGTCGGTTCAAAACGGCGATGCGGTCTGGGAGGGACTGCGACTTTACCAAGGGCGGATCTTCAAACTGCAAGAGCACCTCGACCGACTTCGCCGTAGTGCCCAACTCTTGCGATACGACGGCATGCCTGACGACGAGCTCCTCATTGATGAAATCCGCAAGACTCTGGCGGCCAATCAAATGACTGATGGAGTGCATTTGCGGCTCACTGTTTCGCGAGGAGTAAAATACACCTCGGGACTCGATCCACGCGTCAATACCAACGGGTGTTCCTTCTTCATACTCGCGGAGCACAAGCCTCCGGTTTACGACAAGACTGGTCTCGTTTTTCGGACCGTCTCGATCCGAAGGCCTTTCGCCAATATTCTCAATCAGCACATTCACAGCTGCAACCAGCTCACTTCGATCCTGGCAAAAATGGAGGCCACCGATGCCGGGGCGGACGATGCCCTGATGCTGGATACCGAGGGGAATCTGGCCGAGACCAATGCGACCCATGTGTTTCTGGTTCGAAACGGGGTGGTGGAAACCTCCACGACAAAAGCCTGCCCGGAAGGGATCACCCGCATGACGGTGCTGGAACTTTGTCGGGAAAATGGCATCCCGACCGAAGTTCGCGACATTCCCGAAGACGAGATTCACACGGTAGACGAGGTCTTTTGCACGGGAACCATGGGAGAGATTGCACCTGTGGTCAGAATTGATGATACGGTTTTCGGCAAGGGGGTCGTGGGCCCAATGACATCGAGGATCAGCAAGTTGTTTGGGAAGCTAACCTCGGATGAAGGAGTGGGAGTTTGTTGAGGCCTTGGTTCTGGAATTTTTGCCGATGTTTCACTTGCGCAGAGGAGGCCTCTTATCCTACTCCGTCCGCCGATGAGTTTAGTGCAAGCGATTGAGTGGCCGGATGAAGTTCTTGTTCTCGTTGATCAA
>JASFWU010000280.1:0-4072 GCA_050049035.1 Akkermansiaceae bacterium
CACACCAAGGGCAAGAAGAAGCGCCGTTAATTTCAAACCTTGATTCACGAAGAATGGACCCACTGGAAACCGGACGCGAAGTGCTCGACACCATCCTCGGTTATCTCGGCTTTGCCGTAACCGTGGATATGGATCGGGAGTCCAACTCCTTGAATGTCGCCACAACGAGCGATGCCAAACTGCTGATCGGTCATCACGGAGATCGACTCGAGGAGATTCAATACCTCGTCAATCGGATCGTTCAGGACCGGTTGGAAAAAGCCCCCAAGATCAAAGTCGATATCGACAGCTATCGTGCCGCCCGGGATTATGAAATGATCGAAGAAGCCGTGAGCGCTGCTGAGCGTGTCATCGCTTCGGGAACTCCTCTCAAGCTGTCGCCGATGAACTCCTACCAACGGCGCCTCGTCCACAATCATTTCAAGGAACACCCTTCGATCAAGACTTGGAGCCCGAGTGACTCAGCGAGACTCAAGAGAATCACGCTTTCGCTGAAAGACGAAAACAGCCAGTAGAATCCACCGTTTCAGGCTGAGTTTTTTACTATTTCATTGCTTTTTTTTCAAATTGTGCTAACCGCACTGTCTGCAACTCGCTCTCGCGAGTTTGCCCCAACCCCATCCAAATCCCTAACGATTGCTCCCCAAAATTGACCCATGCCTGAAGACGCCGATAAAATTGTAGCGTTTCCAGGCCCGGGAAGTGAGGCAAAACCGTCTCAGGCAAGCGGAAAAGGATCGATTACTATGAGAAGTGACCTAGTCGAAGAGGCATCCAAGATTATCCCAGAACCCCCCGTCCTGATCAATTTGGTCTCGGCTCGAGTCAAGCAACTGAATCTGGGACGCTCTCCTCTGATACAGGCAGATCATCGTATGGGTGCCGCCGATATCGCTCTCACCGAGATCATCGAAGGCAAGATCGGGGTGGATCCCGAGGAAGAAGATTCCTGATCGTCTTTCTCCCCGAAAATCAATTTCGAAAGAGGCCCCGCATTCCGGGGCCTCTTTTGTTGGCAGGCAAGATGAACCCTTGCACCCGAAGGACTTCGTAACGAGATTTGTCGACGCAGTCCAGCACCAGCGCTCGCGATCCCGGAATCATGTTCGAAGTCAGCTCAGAATTCAGCCCCCAGGGCGATCAGGAACAGGCCATCGCCAAGCTGACGAAATCGCTCCTCGCAGGAAACGAACATCAGACCCTGCTGGGGGTAACCGGCTCGGGAAAGACCTTCACGGTCGCCAACGTCATTGCCGCACTCGGGAAACCGACCCTGGTCATGTCTCACAACAAGACCCTGGCGGCGCAGCTCTACAGCGAACTGAAGAGCTTTTTCCCGAATAACGCCGTCGAGTATTTCGTTTCCTATTTCGACTACTATCAGCCCGAGGCCTACATCCCTCGCACCGACACCTACATCGAGAAGGATTCGTCCATCAACGACGAGATCGAACGACTTCGCCTCTCCGCGATGAGTTCGTTGCTGACGCGCAAGGATGTCATCGTCATCGCGTCAGTGTCCTGCATCTATGGCTTGGGCTCCCCTGAAGACTACGAGGGCATGATGATCCCGATGCGAGTGGGGCAGGAAATCGATCGGGATGACTTTCTCAAGCAACTCGTCGGGATCCTTTACGAGCGAAACGACATCGAGTTCATCCGGGGGCGGTTTCGCGTGCGAGGAGACGTCGTCGAAGTTTACCCCGCCTACCTTGAAGACGAAGCGGTTCGCGTCGAGTTCTTTGGCGATGAAATCGATCGAATCACCGGAAATTCCACCTCGCAGGTCGAAGGCTTCACATTCTATCCGGCCAAGCAGTTCGTGACACCGAAGGACAAGATGGCGAAAGCGATCAAAGAAATTCGAATCGAACTGAAAGAACGCATCGAGCACTTTGAAAAGAATCAGCAGTATCTCGAGGCCCAGCGTATCAAGCAGCGAACCGAGTACGATATCGAAATGATGCAGGAAATGGGTTTCTGCCAGGGGATTGAGAATTATTCCCGCCACCTCACCGGTCGTCCTCCGGGAGCCAAGCCAGGAACCCTGCTCGACTTTTTCCCGGACGATTTCTTCACCGTGATCGACGAATCCCACGTCAGCATCCCCCAGATCGGCGGGATGTATGAGGGGGACCGTTCGCGAAAGACCACGCTTGTCGACTTTGGTTTCCGTCTCCCCAGCGCCCTCGACAACCGACCGCTCAAGTTCGACGAATACATGAAGGAGACCGGGCAACGTCTCTACGTCAGCGCAACCCCAGCGAAATTCGAGATTCAGAACTCGACCGCCGGAAACAAGAGCTACATCCCCCACCAGCGCAAAAAAATCGGTCAGGAGGAACTCGTCCCCGAACGTTTGCCCCGAATCTCCGGGAGCAAGCAACCGGTCAGCTCCTTCGATCCGGAGAAAAAAGGCACCGATCTCATTGTCGAACAAATCATTCGACCCACCGGATTGCTCGATCCCATTCTGACCCTTCGCCCTCTCAAGGGACAGATCGATGAAACGATCGAACTCTGCCGTCAACGAATCGAGAAAGAGGAAAGAGTCCTCGTCACGACTCTGACGAAGAGAACCGCCGAAGACCTCACCGACTACCTCCGAAATGTCGGCCTCCGGGTTCGCTACATCCACGCCGATGTCGATGCCATCGAGAGGGTCGAAATCCTCCGAAGTCTGCGAGCTGCCGAGTTCGACATCCTCGTGGGAATCAACCTCCTCCGAGAAGGACTCGACCTCCCCGAAGTCAGCCTCGTCTGTATCCTCGACGCCGATAAGGAAGGATTTCTCCGCAGTGAAACCAGCCTGATCCAGACCGTGGGTCGAGCCGCAAGACACGTGAATGGCGAAGCCGTTCTCTTCGCAGACACGATCACCGACTCCATTCAGAACCTGATCAATATCACGGAATATCGGCGACGCGTGCAGAACGAATACAATGAAAAGCACGGCATCACTCCCACCAGCACGAAGCGAAGCGACCAGAACAGCCTGCGGATGTTTGTCGCCGTGAAAGAGGTCGAAGACTCCCTCGTCGCGGAATCCGGAGAAGACGTGGACACCCTCACCGTGATCCGGGAACTCGAGGAAGAAATGCAGGAAGCCGCCGGCAAGCTCGAATTCGAACGAGCCGCCCTGATCCGAGACCAGATCAACAAGCTGAAGAAGGAGTCTGGAGAGAAGCCACTCCCCGTGAAGCGGAAAAAAGTTCGCTACTGATTCCGCAGACGGTCAACCGAGGGCTAGAGCCCGGCCGCCTGCAGCACCTCCCAACCAACCCACATGATCGCCAGATCGATGATCATGTGACTCACCCAGGGTCCCCACATGCTGTTGGTGCGGTGATAGATGAAGCTCCACACGGCGCCTCCGACGCCGACACACGCGCCAAGAAAAACCGCCCAACCCAGCGGAAAGAACTGGCTCAAGACGACGATGTGGTGCGAGGAAAATCCCACTGCCGCGAGCGTGATCGCCCCCCAGGCTGGCATCAGTCGACGGGCATTCCCGAAGACGAACCAGCGCCAGTAGAACTCCTCCAGCGCCGCGTGAAAGAAAGAGATGAAAAGGGCAAACTGCAGGTAGTAGTCCGCGACGCCGAGACCGACGATGCGCTCGGAAATGCGAACGACATTGTCCCCCACCACCGCTCCAAGAGGAGTGGCCTTGACGAGGAAGACCAACAAAGCCGTCACTGCGATTCCAAAGAGCGTTCCCTGGATCAGCGATGCCTTGTGCCGACGAGGCAAAGACTTGTCGACCATCGGCTCCCTCAGGATCCAGAGCGTCGCGAGAATCGGCCAAAGCAACAGGTTGAGCTTGGCCACGACATAGAAGGCATTGCCGAATGCTGTGCCGGGATAGACGACAAAATAGAAGAAAGATGCCGCAAGCGGCACCACGAGCGCGGGCAACAGAACCGCCCAGCGGCGGCCGTTCTTGTTCTGGATCTGGGGCTTGGAATCACTCACACCAGCACTCTGCCTCGGCCCGGCGTCGCCTCAAATCGTTATTTCCGATCTTGTGATCGACTGAAACGATGGCAAATTCGGGTTTACCCAAATCTTT
>JASFWU010000281.1:0-4063 GCA_050049035.1 Akkermansiaceae bacterium
GGTCCTTCAATTTCGATTGTTGTCCGAAAATTTTGACCGCAACCGGGATTTCCCCAAGCGAGTCGCGAATGACCCGGTGCCGTCCTTTGGCGATCACTTCCTCCGGATTCTCCTGCCATCGAGCGATGAGCTCATCGAGGCCATCGATTGACACATCCCTGCGAAGTTTTCCGGCAAACGGGCCTACTTCGACCTGTTGGAAGGCATCACTCACGAGGTTAAGATAAGGATTCCTTCTTACTGCGGGAACGGAAGGAGAGGGGAATGGGAAGGCCGTCGGTGGGGTGCTTTTCCTTGATGGTGTTGACGAGGTAATTGTGGAACGACTCGACGATCAGGTGCTTGTCGTTGACGAAGAGGACGTACTCCGGAACCGGGATGGATTGGTAGCGGTCGTTGACGGCTGTGGTGGCATAAAAAAGCTTCAGGCGTTTGCGGTGTCGCTTGTGTTCGGGCGGAGGATTTTTAATGAAGGCGTCCTGAAGTAGTCGGTTCAACTGTCCCGTTCCGATGATCTCCTGGGAGTTGTCCCGAATGCGGGTGATCGTTTTGAAAATGTGCTGGATCGCGTGGCCCTTCATTGCGGAGACACAAACGAAGGGCGCGTAGTCGAGGAAGAAGAGCTCCCGTCGAAGGTGATCGGCCGCCTCTTCAAGACGTGCCGACTTCTGGCCTTCGGGATGAAATAGGTCGAACTTATTGGCGATGATGAGGCAGGGCTTTTTCTCCTGCTGGATCAGGCGGGCAATCTTTCGGTCCTGCGCAGCCACCCCGGCGGCAAGATCGACCACGAGCAAGCAAATGTCGGCGCGTCGGATCGAGCGTTCGCTACGCATCGCCGAAAAAACCTCGATGGAATCCTCCATGCTCGACCGTTTACGGAGGCCTGCGGTATCGATGAGGTTGTGTTTTTCATTCCCCCAGACGTAGGGGATATCGACGGCATCGCGGGTTGTTCCGGCAACATCGGAGACAATGGTGCGTTCGTCTTTGAGAATGGCGTTGATGAGCGAGGACTTGCCGGCGTTGGGTTTCCCTACCACCGCAATCTTCAAGCCGTCCTTGAGTTCGTCGAGGTCCGCGTCATCGAGTTCGCGGGCTTCGAGCTTTGAAAGCTCCTCGTCGATCAGGTCAACCAGAGTGTCAATTCCGCGGCCGTGTTCGGCCGAAGTCGGCAGCCCGGATCCAAAACCCAGACGTGCGAAGTCGCTGGCGGTGTCGTCGTGATCGGCGCTATCGGCCTTGTTCATCACGAGAATGACGTTGGGGTTTGATTTTCGGAGAAGAGTCGCCACTTCCTCATCGATCGGGTTGATCCCGGCCCGGGCATCGACCACGAAGACAATCAGGTCGGCTGAATCCATGGCAATGCGGGCTTCGAAAGTCACCGCATTGGAAAATCCGTCTTCATTGACAGCGCAAATCCCGCCAGTGTCGACCAGTTCACAAGGTGTTTCGGTGGTGGTGCACGGAGCGGCGATCCGGTCGCGGGTGACGCCCGGTTGGTCGTGGACAATCGCGATCCGCCGGCCTGCGAGACGGTTGAACAGCGCCGATTTCCCCACGTTGGGGCGTCCGACAATCGCGACCTGGAAAGGTGAGGTGGGCATCGCGGGCGACTGTAGGGTGATTTCACCTGAAATCACAAGCGGCCAGATGAAGCCCCGGCAATCCCTTGGTCCCGTCCGGAATCCTAGACCAACATCGGGACCCCGTCCGGCTTCAAGGCATCAGCAGGCGGACCATCGAAGTTTTCGGAAATGAACCGATCCCACTGGTCCCGCGTTGATTTTGAGAGGCGCGATTGCAATTCGCTTTCGCATTTGGCGCAGATCATCATGGGAAAGTGCCCCACCACCATGTGATCATCAAAGGCCACGCATCCGAGGGAATACTCTTTGAGTTCGTCGAGGGAGGTTCCACAAGTCGCGCACTCCTTGATCCGATCTTCGTAGTTTTCGTTCCCTTCGAGGCGTTCCTCCCGGCTCTGGAGATGTTCGTTTTCCTCAAAGAAGTCCTCCATGGTCTGTCGGGACTCTTCGGAAAAGCTCTCGAGCTGTTCGAGGCGGCATGACTGGCAGATGGCATACTCAAAGACGCACTCGGTGCCTCGAAACACCTTGGTGATATTGTAGGGCTCGTCGATTTCCCGAAAATCCTTCCCGCAGGTCAAACAACGCCGAAAGGGTCCGTCGTGCTCCAGGGAATGAAAAAGAGGGGGAATCTCACTCATGCCGGATGATGCTTCCAAAGCGGTTTCACTTCCAAGGATTTTCGGGAGGAATCACTGAAAGAATCGCGGTTTTTGCCTCCCGCCGATTTGTATAATCGAGACGCGATTCTACAATCGCCAATCGAAAGATTTCAGGCCAGTCTCCAGTAAAGCTAAACAGATTCAAAACAAATGGACGAAGAAAAGAAGATTCCCGATGACCTCGCTGAAAACGAGGAGAATGAGGTGCAAAAGAAATCAAAGGTAGGGCCGTTTTTCGTCACTTTGATCATTCTTGCCATCGTAGGCGCCTTGGCTTACATGCCGACCTATTTTGATCAGGTATATGCCGAGGATCCTGAAAATGCCGCCAACAACGGCTGGATGGCCAAAATGGTCGAAACCAGCGAAGGGTGGTGGATCGACAATGCCGGCGAGTACCATCCTCTTTTCCTCCACGTCCCCATCGGGATCATCTTTCTGGCGGTCGCGATGGAAGTTTTGGGGTGGCTTTCCTTTGGGAAATACAAGCCTCGAACAACCTTGGCTCTGTTTCTGGCCTTCGTCGGGGGAACTCTCGCGTGCGTCTCCGGAATGTTCATGCTCAAAACCGGAGGGGGCTATAGCGTCGATACCTCGGTTGCTTTCGATACCGACCAATGGAAAGAAGGTTGGGCCAATGACATGTTCAAGCACATGTGGATGGGCATCGCCTTTGTCGCGGTGGTTGGCCTCGCTTTCCTCGCCAAAGTCTGGTCTCGCCCGGGAGCGGGACGTGGTCCGATCTACGCCATTCTCCTTTTTGGAACGGCCGGTATCATGGGATACGGATCTCACTACGGTGGACTTCAAACCCACGGAAGCGATCCCGTGGCCACCACCATGGTGAATCTCGGAATTCTCCCTGAAAAAAAGAAAGATGGTGATGTTAAGACCAAGACAAAAACGGTGCAAAGCTTGCCCAAGGATCGGCTCGCCTTTGCGGAAGTGGTCATGCCGATTTTCGACAATCGCTGTCTTGCCTGTCACTCCGAAGCCGCCGGAAAGAAAAAAGGCAAGCTCTACATGGATTCCTACGCCAATCTGATTGCCGGTGGTCGCAGCAAGAAGGATGACTTTCCCACTCTGGTGCCGGGACATGCCGATGAAAGTTACATGATCGAGGTGATTACCCTTCCTCTCGATGACGATATGCGGATGCCGCCGGAGGATGAGGTTCAGATTGAAGAACACGAGGTGAGAATCCTGACCTGGTGGGTGAATAACATTCCAAAGCGCGATTCCCTCGATGATGCAACTTACGAGGACAAGACTCTCGAGGAAATGGGAGCCCCGCAGGAGATTCTCGACGCGGTGGCAAACTTGGCCAGCCCGGAGGAACGTGCTGCCATTGAGGCGGCTGAGAAAGCGGCAGTTGCAAAAGCCGAGCAAGAAAGAGCGGCCAAGCGAGAGGCTCTCCAAAATTCCTTGGACGCCCTCAAGCAGCAGGACGCTTTCAAGACCTCCCTCAAGTATGTATCGCGGGATTCGTCGGATCTTGATTTCACCTCCGTTAGCCTTCGTTCGAACCTGAACGACGAGACCTTCGCCAAGCTGGCGCCAGTCGCCGGAGCTTTGGTCTCGGTCGATGTCTCTGCCAGTTCGGTAAGCGAGGGGGCTCTTGCGGAAATGCTTCCCAAGATGACTTCGTTGCGCCGTCTTAACCTGAGTCAAACCGAGGTGGGCGACGGCCTTCTGGAAGTCATCGCTAATCTCAAGGACCTTGAATACCTCAACGTTTACGGCACCAAGGTCACTGACACAGGGATTTTGAAGCTCAAATCTCTCGCTGGCTTGAAACAGCTTTTCGGC
>JASFWU010000282.1:0-4059 GCA_050049035.1 Akkermansiaceae bacterium
TGGTCACTTTTAGCGTGCGTTCCTCGAGCGAGGCTTTCAACGGCTTCAATCGAACCATCCAGTCGCCTTCCTTGTTAGTCACAACCTTTCTGGTCTGCCCCGCAAACTCAACCACTACCTTGCTTCCCGGTTGGTCAAATCCCCAAACCGGCACCTCCTTTCCCCGCTGGAGAATCATGTTGTCGGTAAAGGGAACGGCCAACTCCAGGGCACTGAGGGAGGACACCAGACCTGTGCAAAGAAAGACCAGAGCAAAAACAGACTTCATACCGCGAAGTCTGGCGACCGGAGATCCAAGGGCCAAGCGTCCATTTTATTTCGACGCGGCTGCCTTGGCCTGACGCACCTGCTCCAAAAACGCTTCGTCTTCGTCCAGCTGCTCCGTCCTCAAACTCATCCAGCCGTCCTTCTGCATCTTTCGCTTTGCCACTTCCGAGGCATCGGACAAAGCCTTGTCCCATTCCTTCATCGCCAGATAAACACGGGCCCGGGCTCTGAGGTGAGCCAAAGGATACTCGGGCTTCTTAAGCTTTCGTCCCTTCGCATCCACGGCTTCGGGATCAAAGGGAGGGGCAAGGGTCATGATCATTTTTTGAGCCGCATCAAGCTGACCTGCCTCCAGCAACCCGACCACCGTCCGGTGATCCTGCCACTCGATCACATTGATCAGCACGTCCCCTTTGGCCCGGGCCATGGAAAGACCGGAAAGAAAGATGGCCACCCTGCCATCCGGCCGGATCACCAGGGCGTTACTCCGTTCATCCTCATCAAGGACCCCAAACTGCTTCACCAAAGGATGGTTGACCCCTCCGGGAACCATCAAGACATCGCATTCCAACGGTCTTTCTTCTAGGACCGCCTTCACGGACCGGGCATCCGACCCCATGACTGCCACGACAACCTTGACATCCTTCAGCCCGCGTTTCTCGAGTTTGGGAGTCAAATAGCGACCCACCGTGGAGTAAATCCGGGCCTTCTTGGAGTCCGTCCAGGCGGCAGTGAAAAGTACAATCGTCCATTGGTCGGCTCCCTCGACCGGGAGGTTGTAGGGCTCGCCGTCAAGGGTTTCCAAAGTCCCTTTAAACGATCTCTCGACTTCATCAGGATCTCCTTTCGACATCAATACTCCGCTCCGGCGTCCGTATGTCCAGCCCGCCACAAAGGGCACCCGGTAAAGCCAGTAGCGGTGATGGCGGTCGAGCAGAAAGGACCCGAAGGTCCACATCGAAGGATCATCAAGATGCTTCCCGAGAATCAGAGAACGGTAGTGTTCGTGTCCGGCCCGGTCGGCGACATCGAGGGAAAGCAAGGAAGCCACCGCGAGCGCCTGTGGAGGAGCTTTGTCTCCACCGAGCGACTGGACAAGACCTGCAATAATATCCTTGTGAGCGCAATCGGGCTGACGAAGTTGCTCTTTTGCCAAAACGTATCGCGGCACGACACGGGCCGCTGGTGGTGCATCCCCTTCCAGGGAAATTCTGGCTTCTTTGACCGCTTCCAAAAAGTGCGAGTGATTTGCGGTGAGTTTCCAAAGTCCCAGGTGGGCGACGATACGACGATTGCGAACGACCCATAGATCGGAATCACCGTCATGAGCGGTGAGTGCTTTTCCAGTGAGGTCGAGAGCCTTCTCGTAGTTCGTGCGAATCTCCTCAAGCGTCATGCGATAACGGACCGGCGGAGCTACAAAACAATCTTGTATCGCCTTGAGAGTCTCGGCTGGAATGGTGGTTGCATCCGCCCGAAAGTCGTCTTCATCGCCCGTCACTAAAAAATCGCCTGCAAAAATCGAGGTCAACTGATTGACGTATCGCTCCTCGGTCCAGGTCCGTGCCAGGGAAGATCCGAACCAACGTTCAAAATCCCTCACTCCATCGCCATCAACCTTGCGTCTACGGGTGGCCCCCAACATCACGATGGCAGCCTGACCTGTCGGAGTGACGGTGACCAAAGCGGTATCTCGTTTCGCAAAAATCTCGTACCTTGGATTTTTTCGCCCTCCGGGGAGGTGAAGCGCTGGCCACTCGACACCCAATTCCCTTAAAATCTTCTCACCGGCATCAGGCAATTGATCCACGTTCAGGCTGACAATGTGGACACGCCCGGCGATCTCCTCGCGATGCGCCTTCCAATAGGAAGCAAGAGCCTCCAAATCCGCTCTCCCATCTTTCCCACTTGTCCAAAAGTAGAGCAACAGGGTTCGGCCAAGCCCGTCGCCGGGGAGATGCATCGTTCCTCCGTCACTTCGCTGAAAAACACCGCAGAATGGAGCACCAAAGACCTGTCCACCAAGCTTCTCACGTTGGAAATTGATCATCTCGAAATCACTCGAAAATCGCTCGTCCATGATCTTCCGGAGGTCCCTGACCACCCGGGAGTCCCCCAGTTCAAGAGCCATCACCATTGCGGTTTGTAGCATCCGCTTTTCGCCGGAGGTATCCCGGTAACGGGACACCATTTCGTTCAATGCGTCCATCCGTTCCGGAGCCCCCGCTCCCCTGCGGGCCAATTTGGTTTGGGTCAAAAGCAAATCGGCGTCGAGTCGTTGTTCTGCAAACTCATCGGGAGCCTTGGTCAAGACCTTTGCGGTCTCAAGCACGGCTGTTCGGTTCCGGGGCGACCCATCCAAACCAAACAGTTGTTGCTGGGCCCGAAAAAGAATCCCCAGCACCGCGAAACGGTTCGGAGCTGCAGCGTGAGCCTCCAGCAATTTTCCGGCATCGCGAACAACCCGCTTCACCGCGAGCCTCTTTCGAGCGGCCGATCCCTCCGCCTTTTCCGAGGCCGACAACGCAGCTTCCAGTTTCTCAAGCTCCGGGGCGGGGATTCCCTCCGCTCCAAGGGCGGCCGAGATCATCAACGAAAGAGCCAAGCCCCCCAAAAGAGACTTCAAAGGAAGAAACAAGCGCCTGTGGAAGAAGTGGATCATTCGGTGATTCGATACCCCACCGAACGAGGTTGTCTATCATGGAGAGGAAGGTGCATGGTTCTTCCCCCTTTGACCTGACGACCGGTGAGTTATCTGTCCTTTTTCTTGGGCGCGAGCGCTCTCTTCAAAGACCTGGAATCGACATACCACTTTCCCTTCTTTCTCACCAGTTTCAGCACTTTGGTTCGCGCCATCTCCTGTCGATCTCCCCGGATATTGGAAAGTAGCCGGATCTTCCCCTTCAAGGTAGCCGAATTAGGATCGTCGTCATCAATCTCGATTTTGATATCGCGTTGCAAGGTCAGGTATTTTTCCGGAAGCATCCCGACCAATTCCTTTCGTGATTCACCATCCCAGGTGAGGGCAAATCCCCCGACATATTTTCCATCCAGTTCGATTCCGGCTCCGGCAATCGACGCAGCATGCAACGGCAGGGTGCTCGGGAGAAAAATCATCACAATCAATGCCATCAAAACGGCAGTGCTTTTCAGTGGAGTCTTCATGGTATCAGGGAGACACCGGCGATGATTGATTCTTGGATCTATTTTGGTTTTTTTGCCCGGAGACGATGCAGGACCTTTCCCTGCGACTCCCACTGGATCTGAAAATCAGTTTTGGGATAAAAGAAGGCATCGTCCGGCCAATCCAACCTCTCGAGCGCGGGATACTCGTTGAGATGCTCCTCGCTCCATTCGAAATACTCTTCGTGATCGGTCTTAAACAGTAGCTCCCCGCCGGGCTCCAGGACCCGGCACACCGCGTCGAGAAATGGCTTTTGAAACAATCGGCGGCGATGATGTTTGGCCTTGGGCCACGGATCAGGGCAGAGGAGATGGAGGCGACTGACACTGGCCGGCGGCAAAAGCCATTCGAGGGTGTAGAGGCTCTCCAGACGCAACACGCGGAGATTCTCCAGCCCTCTTTTCTTTGCTCCCCGGCAGACCTTTCTGACCCGGCCCAGCAATCGCTCCACCGCAAGGAAATTCCGATCGGGATGATGTTCGGCCATTCCCAGGACAAAGCTCCCGTCGCCACATCCAAGGTCGACCTCGAGTGGTTGATCAGCTGAATAGTGTCGGCTGAGATCGAGCTCTCCAAAGTAGTCATCCGGCACCAGTTCATGGGGCTCG
>JASFWU010000283.1:0-4034 GCA_050049035.1 Akkermansiaceae bacterium
AAATCAAGCGTCAGCTTGACGACCTCCTGTGGAGAGAAAGCCGCCCGTTGCACGTTGGAGGAACGCCGGTTGATGCAATAGTGGCAGTCATATAGACAGCGGTTGGTTAGCAGGATTTTCAGGAGGGAAATGCAACGCCCGTCCGGAGCGTAAGAGTGGCAGATTCCCACTCCTCCGGTGGAGCCAATCCCCTTCCCGCCGGCCGAGTTCTTTCGGGTGGCTCCCGAGCTGGCACAGGAGGCGTCGTATTTCGCGGCATCAGCCAGGATCTCAAGTTTTCGCTGCAATTCCATCGTTCAAATGAACAGTAAATCCAAACTGCGTGCGGGAAAATGGTTTTCTCGAATGTTAGATCGAGAGGCCCCTGGAAATTGATTTCGTTTTTAACTCGTTTCGCTACAACCCAGTCCAATGACCTTTTCGCGCCTCCTTAAAGCCGGCCTCCTGGTCGGATTTTCCCTGCTACTCCCGCTCCATGCGGACGAGCCCAAAGAAACCGGGAAAGCCACTCGTTTGGCCAAAGAAAAATCCCCTTACCTTCTCCAGCACGCTTACAATCCGGTCGACTGGTATCCCTGGGGCAAGGAGGCTTTTGAAAAAGCCCGTAAGGAAAAGAAGCTCATCTTGCTGAGCATTGGCTACTCCACCTGCCATTGGTGCCACGTCATGGAGCGGGAGTCGTTTGAGAACAAGGACATCGCCAAGTATCTCAACGAGCACTTCGTGGCCATCAAGCTGGATCGCGAGGAACGCCCCGACGTGGATCAAATCTACATGACGGCCTACCAGGCGATGTCCCAGCAAGGAGGAGGCTGGCCGCTCAACATGTTTCTCACCCCGCAACTCAAGCCGCTCACCGGCGGGACTTATTTTCCCCCCAAAGACCGCGACGGGCTTCCGGGATTTGGCACCGTCCTCAAGCAGGTCCAGGGAGTGTGGGCGACGAAGCAGGAGGAAATCGTCAAGCAGAGCGAGGACATGCACAAGCAGATGGCGGACTACTTCGCCGGGCTGAATGTGCAGTCACCCGATGCCACTCTGAAGCAGGAAACGATCGACAAGGCCATTCCGGTGATCCTTTCGCAGATCGACCCGGTGTGGGGAGGGTTTGGAACCGACATGAAATTTCCGCAGGCTGACATTCTGCGCTTCTTGCTTCAATCGGGTGATCCCAAGGCGGTTGAGGCCGTTCTGAAAACCTGCCGTCACATGAGGGACGGAGGCATTCACGACCACGTGGCCGGGGGCTTTCACCGCTACGCCGTGGATCGCGAATGGAAGATCCCGCATTTTGAAAAGATGCTCTACGATCAGGCCCAACTCATCGAGCTCTACCTCGATGCCTGGCAAAAGACCGGCGAGGACGAGTTTCGCTTGGTAGTATTAGGTATTGCCGAATATGTCCTCCGCGACCTTACCCATCCCGAGGGCGGTTTTTATTGTGCCCAAGATGCCCAAAGTGAAGGGAAGGAAGGAAAGTACTTCTGTTGGACTCTCGAGGAACTCGAAAAGATCCTCACCAAAGAGGACGTGGGATCGACGAAGACCATTCTCGGAGTTACCAAGGAGGGCAACTTTGTTGATCACAGCGATCCCGAACCACTTCCCAATCAAAACGTCCTGCATTTCCAGAAACCCTGGAGCGCGCTGGGGGATGAGCAGAAAGTCATCACTAATATTCTTTACAAACTGGCCAAGGTGCGGAGCAAGCGCATACCTCCCGCCACTGATGACAAGATACTCGCTTCGTGGAATGGCCTGATGATTGGCGCGATGGCGCGGGCTGGCATCGTCTTGAACAGGCCGAAGTACCTCGCAGCAGCCCGCAAGGCCCACACCTTCATCAAGAGCAAGCTTTGGGATAGCGCGAGCAAACGTCTCGCCCACCGATGGCGCGAAGGTGACCGCGACGATACCGCGCAGGCCCAGAGCTATCTCATGATGCTCCGCGGAACTCGCAAGCTCTACGAGGCGCAACTGGATCCGGCCGATCTTGAATTTGCCCTAACTCTCGCCGATCGCTCGATGGAGTTGTTCTATGACAAGAAAACAGGTGGTTTTTTTGAGGCTGAAAAGAGGGAAGACCTCGTGCTTCGTCTCAAGGGCCGATTCGACGAAGCCATCCCGACCGGAAGCGCGGTGGCGGCCCGCGAACTGATCATTCTAGCCGAGATCACCGGCAGAAAGGATCTCCGTGAAGCTGCCGAAATGACGCTGAAATCCTATCTCCCTCTGATCGAGGAGTCACCCTCCGGAATGGGCCAGATGCTTCGGGCTTACCGCCTTTCGCTCAAAAAACCCGCCCGGCTCGTGATTGCAGGTGAGCCGGGGAAAAACGAGATGATCCTGACTGCCACCGCCACCTACGACCCCGACCGAATCGTGCTTGGAAACAAAGGCAAGGTGACGAAATTCTCGGCCGGACTTGGGCCGGTCGATGGAAAAGCAACCGCTTACTATTGCGTCGGCCAAGCCTGCCAGCTTCCGGTCAACACTCCGGCGGACCTCAAGGCTCTGCTGAAGCGAATGGAGAAAGAAAAGGGCAAGTAAGCCTTTCCGGGCGTCATGGCCTCTGCGCAACCGAGAGTCTCAGGAACTCGCGGTTGATATCCGGAACCGGAGTGGTGCTCCGCCAAGTGACAGTCGCGGTTCCGTCCCCATTGTCGGTTGAGGAAACGAAGGAGACCGCGGAGCCACTGGTCCATGATTCGGGCGAGAGATCTTCCGACCGCTGGACCTCAAGGATGACATCATCGGCAGCAAGGTTGACCTGGAAGCTGATCGTCGCGTAGGTCCGGAAGACTCCTGTTCCGTCGTTGAAGAAGTCGGTGCTCACCACCGGAAGCATCCCGGTTCCCGGTACTGCATCGCTGGTGCCAAAGAAGTATTCGAGGAAGGCATTCACTCCATCGCCGTCGCCATCCGCCGTCGGGTCTCCCGAGAAGGTGATGGCATCGCTGGTGCCTGGAGAACCGCCAATGGCAATGCTGGGACGCCAGTTGAGGGGATCGAAAAGCGCAGGCGCGGTTTCAGGAGCAATCAAGACCAGGCTGGGACCACCTCCGTCCGGGCTTTCGGGCCAGGGTTGATCATCGCCATAGACAAACTCATGAATGGCCTCTCCGGCACCAAAGGAAAGCTTCAGGTTTTCTCCCCCGTTGCTCAACCGGTCTCCTTGTTCCCAGGCTCCCGCCACCGGAAGTCCGGTCCCGTATCGAAGCTCGAAAGCCGCGATGTTGTTGACGACGAGGACGTAAGCTCCGGGAGGCAGCGAGGTCACCGCTCCACCAGCAAAGTCAAAATCGACTCCCTTGGTGAAGCGGAGATCGGTGAGATCAAGAGTCACGCTGCTGCTGATGTTTCTCAGTTCGATGTATTCGAAATCACTCGTGGAAAACCCTGCCGCGATCTCGGCCGGGCTGGCGTCCTGCGGATTGTACATGATCTCGGTGATCATGAGATTCTGCTGCCAGATGGACAGATCTGGAATACCAGCGATGAACTCGACCGGATCGGACCAATGGCTCGCGCGACCCGTGCTGTCGATGTGACGAACCCGGGCCCGATAGGTTTTGCCCACCCGGACTCCGCTGGCCGCACTCGGAAAAGTGAAGGTCCCATTGAAGGGTGTGATTAGGCTGCTTTTGTAGAAGGTTTCCGCTTCGTAGACATACTCATCCCCGGTCACGAAAGCCGCGACCGACGGGTTGTAAATCTCTCCGATTCGCCACTCCATCGAGCCAAAGGTTCCGGCGCCCTGGGGGTCGGAAAAGGCCGAAGAAGTAAAGGTCAGGTCGTCAGTGGGAAACCCGGCACCTCCTGTGAAAGTGATGGTGGGTTTGTTGGGAATGGCCGAATCAACTTGCTTCGCAGCCAGGAGTTCCCGGCCGTATCCTCCCACCGTCAGGAAGTCCTTGGTGTATTGGGTGAGGTCGGCAAAGGTCCGGTTTGGGAGGAGGCTGGTGTTGAAGTTGCCGTACCAAATCCCCTTCTTGTTTTTGCGCGGGTGGTAATCCCACATCGCCTGGCTGGCT
>JASFWU010000378.1:0-3042 GCA_050049035.1 Akkermansiaceae bacterium
AAGGGCTTCATTCCTGGGAGTTGGATTTCGGAACCATTCCGGTGACCCCTTCATTTGAAAACACACGGGCACCCGGTTTGTCGAAAAGATATGAGAAGGCCCAAGAAAGAAGAACCGCGAGTTTGTTTCGAAACCCCACCAAAAAAGCGAGATGGATCGCCAACCACGCCACCCAGGCGGGAAAGCCACTCAGTTTGATTTTTCCCGCCTGCGCCACTGCGGCATTCTTTCCAATGATGACCATGATTCCCTTGTCACGGTATCGAAAGGCCGGCCGGAATTCCAGGTAGCGATCCTTGTAACGGGTCTTTTGCAGGCGCAGGTCCTCTTTTAAGACCTTGGCCACATGGCGACCCATTTGCATTGCGGCGGGAGCCAGGCCGGGCACCTGAACCTCATTGGGGTCCACCAAACTCACCAGATCTCCGGCTGCAAAGATATCGGGATGGCCCGGGACGGCAAGACAGGGCTCCACCTTGATTCGGCCACCCCCGTCGCGAGGACAATCGATTGCTTCGGTCAAAGAGGACGCGGCAACCCCGGCCGCCCAAATGATGGTCTCGGCGGCGACGGTGCGATCGTCATTGGTCCGCAGATATCCTTCACCCACTTCGTCGACCCGCGGTCCCAAAATAACCTCCACTCCCAGGGACTCAAGTCGTTCCAGGGTGTATCGCGAGTGTTCCTCGCCAAACTGTTTGAGAAGCCGATCGCCTGATTGAATCAAAACGATCCGAAACTCCCGAACATCGATTCGCCGGTAGTCGGATTTCAAAGCACGACGCAGAAGATCCGAAAAGGCCCCGGCCAGTTCCACGCCCGTCGGTCCGCCGCCGACAATCGCCACCGTCATGAGCTTCTTCCGCACCTCTTCATCATCGCTTCGTTCGGCCTTCTCAAGAGCGCTGAGAACCTGCCCGCGAATTTTCTGGGCATCAGTGAGTGACTTCAATCCCAAGGTGTGTTTGGCCCATTTGTCCTTTCCGAAGTAGGACGTGCGCGCTCCCGTGGCGAGCACGAGAGTATCGTAGGAATAACGGTCGCGTTTCGTGATCACCTCGTGCCTGGAAGCCTCAATCCCGGTGACCTCTTCAAGAAAGACCGAGACATTGCGGGCCCGGTCGAGGATGGCCCGCAGCGACCGGGCAATGTCCACCATCGAAAGCGAAGCCGTCGCCACCTGATAGAGCAACGGTTGGAAGAGGTGATGGTTTTGCTGATCGAGAAGGGTGACCTGAAACCGGTCGTCATTGGCAAGGGACTGGGCGCAGTTCAATCCTGCGAAACCACCACCGATGATCAGGACCCGACGAGGGGAGTTCATGGCGCGAGCGTAGGGAATTGTCCGGAAATCGCGACGGCGAATTTTCACTGGCGCGGTCTTTGACTTGCGAGGTGACGAAACCGCTGTCAGTGTCGTTTCATGAAATTACATGGATATCTGAAGTGCCCGCGAGACGGAGTGATTGGGTCCGAAGTGACCTCACGGCCTGGTTTTGCCTCCACCAACCTTGTTTTCACTCGTTCCAATTAAAGAGTCTTGGGACAGCCAAAACAAGAGGTGCAGTGGATACTCCGCGAGGCACCCGATGGCTGGGAGCGTCTTTTACCGTCGGAAATGCCGGCGATTTTAGGACGTCTTCTCGCGCAAAGGGGCATCGGAGTGGAAAGTGTCGGGCATTTTCTCCGACCCAAGCTTGCGGACTTGAGTGATCCCTTTGAGATCCCGGAGGTGGATCTGGCCGTGGAGCGCGTTTTCGAAGCGATCGACCAAGGACAGCGGGTCTGCATCTACGGGGACTACGACGTCGATGGGGTCTCCTCGATTGCCGTCCTGCGAACCACCCTGGAAGCCTACGGCCTGGAACCTTATTCCTTTATCCCACGCCGCAGCAGCGAGGGATACGGTCTCAGTGAGGCAGGGATCAAGCGATGCCTTGCTCATTGTGGAAAACCAGACCTCCTGATCACCGTGGATTGCGGAACCGTCTCGAACGAGGCCATCGCCGCGCTGAAGGAATCGGGCATCGATACAGTCGTCGTGGATCACCATGAGATCGGTCCCGAGGGCCGACCCGATTGCGTGGCGCTGGTGAATCCCAAAGCTTTCGGAGACCAGCGACAGTATCTCTGCGCGGCTGGAGTGGTTTTCAAACTGGCGCACGCTCTTTTGAAGAAGCGTCCGGTATCCGGTTTTGATCTCAAAACCGTCCTCGACCTGGTGGCCGTGGCCACGGTGTCCGATATCGTCCCGTTGGTAGATGAAAACCGCCTTCTGGTCCGGCACGGACTCCGCATTCTCGAAAAGTCCGACCGCCCGGGACTCAGGGCACTGCTCAAGCTGACTGGCACGGAAGGACGCATCAGTAGCTCGGACATCGGATTTCGGATCGGTCCCCGCCTCAATGCGGCCGGGAGGATGGATCAACCCGAGCAGGCCCTCGCCACCCTGATGACCGACTGCAAACACGAGGCACTTGATCTTGCCGAGGAGCTCGAACACTTCAACCGGAGCCGCCAGCAGCTCGAAAAGACCATTTTTGCGGAGGCGATGAAAATGATCGAAGAGCACGAAGACGATCCCGTCATCGTCGTCGGCTCCCGGGAGTGGCACCCCGGAGTGGTGGGGATCGTGGCCTCACGGCTGATGCGGATTTACCACAAGCCCGTTTTTGTGATTTCAATCGATGGGGCGGGGGTTGGCAAAGGAAGCGGTCGAAGCATCGCCGGCGTGTCCCTCGTCGAGGCCATTCGGGCATGCCGCAGTCACCTCATTGCCGGAGGAGGGCATCACATGGCGGCCGGCCTCAGTATCGAAGAATCGTCGATCCCGTCTTTCCGGGAAGCATTTATCCGTTTTGTGCGTGAAAATTGCGGAGCCGAAGATCTCGCTCCCAAAATTCACGTCGATGCCGAGGTAAAACTGGCTGATCTTTCCCTCGATTTTCTCTCCAGTTATGAACTTCTCCAACCCTTTGGGAGCGCGAATCCCCAACCCGTCTTTATGGCGAGGAATGTTTGGATTTCAGAGCCGCCTAAAAA
>JASFWU010000284.1:0-4028 GCA_050049035.1 Akkermansiaceae bacterium
TGATCTAGTGGCTCTACCTCTCCACCCTTTCCCGTCTCCCGACGCCCGATGAATCGTCCACCGCAAGTCAGTTTGTCGCCGAAATCACGGAACCCGAAAAGGCCTACACCGATGTTCTTTGGATGCTCGTCAATCGTAGTGAGTATCTCTTTATCCGCTGAACCAAATCTCCACCAATTGCACCAGCCATGAGCAAACCATTCCTCAATCGCCGCGACTACCTCCGGCTCTCCTCCGCCGGCGTTCTCTCCGGAGTCTCGGTTCCGTGGTTTGAATCCCTGGCCGCCAATCCGATCATCAAGCGACGTCGCGGCAAGTCATGTATCCTTCTCTGGATGGATGGAGGCCCGAGCCAGCAACACACCTTCGACCCCAAACCCAACGGAGAATTCAAGCCCATCAAAACTTCCGTTCCCGGGATTCATATCGCGGAGAAGTTTCCCAAGCTGGCCCAGCGCATGGACGACATGGCGATTCTCCGGTCGATGACCACCGAGATCAACGACCACTACGACGCCAAGTATTTCCTCCACACGGGATTCCGTCGGGTGACCGGTTTCGAACATCCCGCCCTCGGGTGCATCGCCTCTTCCCAGGTCGGAACGCCCGGCGATGACATGCCCGCTTTCGTCACCATCGATGCCGGCAACGACAAGGTAAACGGTGGACGATTCTATCGCTCGGTTCCGGCTTACCTGGGACCTCAACACAATCCTCTCGCCGTCCAACACCCGGAAAAGGGCCTGGAAAATCTCAACCCCGCGGACGCCAATCTGCAGCGGCGCCTCGACCTTCTCGCTGGTGGCGAAAGCCGGTTTGCACAGCAGTATCCCCTTCCCGCGGTGATGAACAAACAGGCGGCTTTCGATCGGGCGGTTCGCCTGATGCACTCGCCCCGCGCACGGGCTTTCAATCTCGATGAAGAACCGGCCAAGTTGCGTGAAGAATACGGCCATCACCGCTTCGGACAATCCTGCCTTCTCGCTCGTCGTCTGGTCGAATCGGGAGTTTCATTCGTGGAGGTCTTTCACCGGGGATGGGACGACCACGAAGGAGCGGGCCGACGAATCTCGGAACGGGCGCCCTGGATGGACGCCGGAATGTCCACCCTCATTCGTGATCTCAAAGATCGCGGCATGCTTGACGATACCCTTGTCGTATGGATGGGCGAGTTCGGTCGCAGCCCGGGCAATGGCAGCGGGCATTTCTGCCGCGCTTGGAGCACTCTTTGGGCCGGCGGAGGAATCAACACCGGATTGGTCGTTGGCAAGACCAGCGAAGGCGGCAAGAATCCGGGCCACGAAGTGGTGGAACGTCCCATCACCGCTCCCGATTACATCGCGACTCTTTGCAAAGTCCTCGGTATCGACACTCATCAGGAATTCATGGGCCCGGGGCAACGCCCGATGCCCTTGGTCGACAAGAAAGCCAACCTCATCAAAGAGCTCATTTCCTGATGAAGCGCCCTCTCCAGATCGTTTGTGCCATCGTCCTCACGCTTGGCAACCTGGCTTGGGGTCAGACCGAATCGACCAAGCCCTACCAAGCAGCCTCCAATGCGGATGAGGCCCTCGCCCGGCTCGATGAATTGGGAGCGGAAGTCCGTTGGCTCACCCTGGCCGAGAAGGAACTCGAAGTGGATTTTCGGTTCTGTGGGAACGCTCTTTCCGATGCCCACCTGCAGCACCTCCAACAGTTATCCAGTGTCGCGGTGGTCCGTTTCAAAAACAACCCGGTCGGCGATGGAGGAATCTCTCACCTTGCCGGGATCGATGGGATTCGCCGCCTTCACCTGGATGGAATCAAACTCACCGACAAAGGCCTCGTTGCTCTCGCGAAAGCCCAAAGCCTCGAATTTCTCAGCCTCTGCGGCACCGGTGCCACCGACGGCGGTCTCCAACATCTTGGGAAGCTTGAGAAGCTCAAGCAGTTGCACCTTTCAGGGACCAAGGTGAGCGAAGGTGGAATGGCGGAACTGAAGAAGCGTCGTCCCAATCTCATCATCACTCCTGACCTTCCGGCCGAGCGGGAAAAGGCCCGGATTATCTGGGAAGTCACCAAAGTCTCGTTGGCCCGATCGCGGGAGGCTCTGGTTCAAGCGGAGAAGGATTTTAAAGAGCTCTCACCTCTCGCCGAGCAATTAAAAAAGAAGTCCGAGGCATTCAAAAAGAAGACCGACGCTGCTAAAAAGGTGGCCGATGCGGCCCGCAAGGAAACCGACGCCGCCAAGCGCAAGGCCGATGACCTGAGGCGTAAAGCGGAGGACCTGTCCCGCAAGTTCAAGAAGAAGCCCGAAGACCAAAAACTCAAAGAGCAGGCGGACAAGGCACAGTCGGAAGCAGAGGCCACCCGGAAAGACCACGAGGCTCTCGCCGCAAAGTCGAACCAACTGCGCAAGACTTTCGACGACTTGCAAAAGCAGTGGCAGGAAATCAGAACCCGCGCCGATCGGGCCCGCAATGCCAAGAAACAACTCGAAGCCAAAACGTCCGAGTTAAAGGCGGCTGAAATCCAGGAAGCCGACGCCCGAAAAACGGTCTCTGCTCATTCGAAAAATTAGCGGATTGACCGGCCGGGAGTTTTTCACCGGTTGATCTTTCGTCATCGTCGGGAGGTTGCTAGTTTGCCAGCTATGAAAATCGGACGAATCACGATTTGCGGGTGGAGTTTGATGTTATCTGCCATCGCCGCCGAACCCTTCCAGCTCCAGTTGCGGGACCGGGTCGAGTCCAAGGCCATTCCGAGTCAACATCGAATCCGGCTGCGACCGGAAAGCTGGAAACCGAAGGAGACCGCGGTGATTGTCTGTGACATGTGGGACGCCCACCACTGCCTGAATGCGGTGCGACGGGAAAAGCAATTGGTTCCGCGAATGAATGCCCTGCTTCAGGAGGTGCGTGACCGCGGAGGGTTGGTCATTCACGCTCCATCTTCGTGCATGGCGGCATACGAAAATCACCCGGCACGCAAACGAGCACAAGCGGTCCCGATTTCCAAGTCCCCGCCGAAAGGCATCAACGAATGGCTGCACTGGATCGACGAGAAAGAGAAACAAGCCGGTTATCCCATCGACCACTCCGATGGTGGTGAAGACGACGATCCCAAGGAGCATGCCAACTGGGCCCGTGAGCTCGAAGAGCGTGGACGCAACCCCCGCAGTCCTTGGAAAAGCCAGATCGCTTCGTTGAAGATCGATCCTCAACGCGACATGATCAGCGATAGCGGTCTCGAGAACTGGAGCATTCTTGAACAGCGCGGCATTCGAAATGTCCTGCTTGTCGGAGTGCACTCCAACATGTGTGTTCTCGGACGCCCGTTCGGCCTCCGGCAATTGAAGCGCAACGGCATGAACGTGGCGTTGGTGAGAGACCTCACCGACACGATGTACAACCCGGCCATGCCTCCAAAGGTCAGCCACTTTGCGGGAACGGACCTGGTCATTGGCCACATCGAGAAATACGTCTGCCCGACAGTCCCCAGCAGTGATCTCATCGGCGGAGAGGAATTCGTTTTTGCCAAGGATGACCGCAAGAAAATCGTCTTCCTGATCGGTGAGCGGGAATACAAAACAGCCGAAACCCTTCCCGCTTTTGCAGAAGCCCAACTGACCCCGCAATACCGCTGTCAGTTTCTCTTTGCAGCCGATGGTTCGAATGACTTTGGCGATATCGCCTCAACTCTCAAGGATGCGGATGCCCTGTTTGTCAGTGTGCGTCGTCGCACTCCCGAGCTTGCCCACATGGAAGCAATTTCCAATTTCGTCAAAGCCGGCAAACCGATCATCGGCATTCGCACCGCGAGTCATGCCTTTTCGCTTCGTGGCAAGCCGGCACCTAAGGGACACGGAGTCTGGGAGACATTTGATCCGGACGTTTTTGGCGGCAACTACCACGGCCACCACGGAAGCAAGCTCAAGACTTTCGCCAAGGTGGTCGGACAGCACCCCATCGTCGAAGGCATGGCACGCGAGGAGTTTGCCACCGGCGGTTCCCTTTACGAAGTGAGGCCGCTCAAAAAAGGCACCACCG
>JASFWU010000042.1:0-12878 GCA_050049035.1 Akkermansiaceae bacterium
TGGTAACCAAATCCGCTCGGTGATTGTTCGGTGGGCCGTTTGAAGGGACGGGTCTCAATTGCTGCGATTGTTCCGACAAACTCGGGAGTCACTTTAGGGTCGGCCATCTTTAGTTGAATCTCACACAGTTCGGCGCGGATGCCCTTCGCTTCCATGCCAATCATTCCCGTATTGGCAATCACGACCGGCAGGTCCTTCACACCGAGATCCTTGCGAAGATCCCGAATCAGATTGGTCATGTTGGCGGAATACTCGGCGACCATTTCCTGGGACCCCGCATCGTTCCATCCCTGGTGCCACCCAAAACCGACGATCTCAGTCTTGCGACCCTTGAGCTCAGGAAAGCGGCTTCCGGGATCGGCACAAACCTCCTTCACGATCTTGAGCATGTTTCGATAGGACGCGCCGAGATCTTCATCCTTGTACTTGGTCTTCTCGTACTTTGGTTTTCCGGAAGACGGAGGACGGAAATTCACTCCCAACGAATGCCCGCCCCAGGCTGTTTTGATAATCAGGACCGGTCCATCGATGGCATCACCGACGCGGTGGCCAAACTGTAGTTCCGGGCCGAACCAGTTGCCTTTTCCAAAACCCACGGTGAGGCGTCCGTCAGACTTTCCGGGCGCGGTTGAGTGAATCCAAACATCGTCACGCTCGACCCACTTGCCGTCCTTGCCGAGAAGGTGTCCGAACTTTCCGGCCGTCTTCGGGTTGGTGGCCAGGTTCCTCAGTCCTCCGATTCCTCCTTTGACTTCACGCTGATTGCCCGGGTCGCCTTTCTTGTAGGTCGGGCTCAAACCCATCTCCACTTTCCCGTGACCCACCATGTTGGACTGTCCGGCCAGAATGAAGACCTTCACCGGTTCTTCGCCGAAAGCCAGTGGAGACGACAGGGTCAAAAGCACGGCGATAGAGCGGATCGTTTTTTGCATGTCCTGAAAATGAAGAAGCTGCCGGGCGATGTCAAACGCGCGGCAGCTTGCAGAAGTCTTGAAGGCGAAGATCAGTCGACCGTCGTGAACGGCGAAGCCGGAAGACCTTCCTTGTTGTAAAGATTCACGTCGGGATCCGAGTCGTACGCATATCTCACCGCGGTGGGCTTTTTCACGGCGTCGCTTGAAACGACCACGGTGTCACCTTTGATGACAGCCTTGGCGAAGTGCCAGGCTCCGGACTCGTCGCGAAGAGAGAAGGCGAGGACTTCATTGGTCTTGGTCGGCTTGACCGGATCCATGCGGTGCTCCCCTTCCTTCTTGCCGGTCATGAGACCTCCTCCGATGTGGTCAAAACTGACCACCACCGAGTTGCCGGTTACTTTGTGCGACTTGTAGAGCGGCCCGCAAGGAACGACTTTCTTTCCGTAGTCTTTGGCGAGAGCGAGTTGGGCCAAACGGTATCCCACGTCCTGTTTATTGCGCGGGTGAATGTCGGATTCGTGACCAATGTCCATGATCACCGCCATACCGGTTTTTTCGAGCGCGAGGGCACGACGCTGGCCTTCACGGACAGGACCCCAGCCGCCACCTTCAGGCTTGCCGGCATGGCCGCGGCCGAAGTCAGCGAGCTGCACCCAGTAGAAGGAAAGGTCCTTGTTTTGGAAAACCTCACGCCATCCTTTCACGAGAGCATACTTGAGAAACTCGTAGCGGAGGCCATCGCCCGCATTTGACTCACCCTGATACCAAACCGCACCGCGAACACTCAGGGGAGTGAGACCGGCCACCATGCCATTGTAGATCTGGGTGGCACCTCCCTTGTATTTCTTTTGGGCCAGTTGATCGACGTAGTCCTTCAACTCGGGGACTGCTTTGAATCCGACCGGTGGAGTCCACGGCTCGATTCGGGTCCCTCCCCAGTTGGCGCCAACCAGGCCGATGGGAATGTCGAGGCTCTTGTGCAGGTTCTTTCCGAAATGATATCCCACCGCGCTAAATCCTGCGATGGTCTGGGGAGAGCAAACCTGCCAGACGGCTTTTTGAGCGTCAGCCTGGGGTTCGTTCTGTTTGAGGTGTTTTGGCACATTGAACATCCGGATCTTTGGATGATTGGCGGCCGCGATTTCCTCTTTTGGTTTTGCCGAGCGCTGAATGGACCACTCCATGTTCGATTGGCCGGAGCAAATCCACACCTCGCCCATAAGAACGTCTTCGAGCTCGACCAATTCCTCACCGCTTTTGACGCGGATCTTCCAGACCTTGCCCTGGGCTTTCTGCGGAACGAGAGTCGCCATCCATTTTCCATCGGGACCGGCCTTGACCTTGGTGGCGGCAGCCCGAGCCAAATCACTCATGGCCACCTCCACACCGGCGCCCGGATCAGCCCAACCCCAGATACGGATCGGCATTTCCTGTTGCAGCACCATGTGGTCGCTGAAGACATTTGAAAGCCGGAGCTCGCCGTGGGCAAGCCCGGCCAAGAGAAGCGGGAGAGTGGAAAAGAGACGTTTTGGAGACTTCATGATCAGATTGTGTTTTTTCAACCTGCGCAGCCTCGATGGAATCCCCCGTCGAATCAAGACGACTTTTCTCATCCACCAACCATCACTCCCAACAAGACAGTTCGCGCTGTCCAAGCGATGGTCCGGATCCAGTTTGAGCGGACCAGGCCGGGAACAGTTTGTGGGGTGAGCTTTTGGTGTTGGGGAACCTGAATGAATGCAGTAGAGGCCCAGACCACGGCGAGAAGAATCGTCGGGAGGACGAAGTTCTGCCAATCACCAAGAAGAAGACAGGCGGCACAGCTTGAGGCTTCCAAGAACATGAAAGGAGCAATGATCAAGGTCACCTGTCTCATGTAACGATCATGATAGTCGGAGAAGACAGGCTCCTCGAGTCGGGCGAAAAGAGGATAGACCGCCACCTGGACCATCCAAATGATACCCGTCATGGCTGCACAGGCCACGAGCTGGATGGTGAGGAATAATTCCGGCGACATCATTCGACCGTTTCAATCCCGACACCTCCCTCGCTCATGGCGTGCGCCTTGGATTTTGAGGCATCAGGATGCCATGGCCCGATGTGTTCATCGAGATGAAGGTCGATCACGGCATCATCAACTTTCTCAAGCGGCTTGATCTCCTCACCGGAATAAAGTGCCTGCGGGGTGAGGCGCACTGAATCGATGAGGCCGGCAAAGTGGGACATGGCTTTTCCACGGCGATCGACATCACCTCCGATGATCAAGGGCAGACGGTTGTCTTTCAGATGTCCGGCGCGCTCGGCCGAGGCGATCAACTTTCCGTCGAGATAAAGCCTCGCTTCTTTTCCGTCGTAGACTCCCGCCAGGTGGTGCCAGGTGTCACTCTTCAACACCGGTGCCGAGGCAAAGGCATCGAGATATCGCCCATCCACAAAGACACTGAAAGTTGGCCGCCCGTTGCTGACAAAGAGCCCGTAACCCGAACTCTCGGTCTTGGTGACGAGGCCAGTCCGGTCCGAAAAGGAATCGGCCTTGAAGCGGCACTCCAGCGTGAGTTCCTTCGTCACCTTGAAGCGGTTTGAAGGAATCGAAAGCGACTGGGTTTTTCCATCGAATCGAGCCGCTCCATTCGGCAGGTTGGCATCGGGCTCAAACTGGAAATCAAGCGGCACCGGAATCGTTCTCCGGGGAATCTCGTACGAAAACCCTTTGGCGAGATACTCCGAGTCGAGGTGGAACTTGGGCGCGATAAATGTGCCCTTGGTGGCGCTCTCATTCCAGGCAAGCTGGAAAACAAAGTCCCGCTTCTCTCCCGGCTTCAGAGTGGCATGTTGATGATCCGGTTGATACGAGAAGGTGAGGCCGGAAGAAGCCCCGGAGAGGACGACTGAAACCGGACGATCGGAGGGATTGGCAAGTGTCACCTTCACCTCATTTTTTCCGCCCTCGTTCTTTTTCAAAGCGAGAGCCGGGGACACCTGAACACGTGAACTCTTCACCGCGTTCACTTGTGCGACCAGTTCTCCGGTAATCTCGCGGACATCGAGGACTTCGCCCACGGGAACCGCCGCCAGCGAAATACGATCCTTACGAACCGTCACGATGTCATAGTGATGGAGGTAGCCGGCTTGGGGAATCGATCCGCTCTGCCCCCCACCGGTGGTCGCCAAAGTGACATACTCGATGCCATCGCGAGGACCGTCATAGCGCATGGTGTGAATGTGTCCGGCGAAGACTGCGGAGACATTACCCGCTTTTTTGAGCCTCTGATGAACCCGTTCCCAGTCGTCGCCATATCCTCTTCCCAACCAACGTGGATGATGAAGAAACAGAAAGACATGATCGGCGTCCTTCGCCTTCGTCAGGGTTTCATCGAGCCATTTAAACTGCTCCGGGCTCATCTTTTGGGCCTCGGGCTTGTTGAAAGTCTTCTCTCCTGTTTTGGGATTCCCTTCGTCGGAATAAAGAACGATGAACCAGGATTTCTTGTGCTGGAAAGCATACCAGAGCGGACCGAAGTGCATCTCGTAGGCTGATTCCATTTCACCCGCCGGCTTCTTCGAACGGTCAGGTCCGCGCCAGTAGATGTCATGATTCCCCGCCACCGGAAACCAGGGACAGGCCAGCTCGTTCATGATGCCTTTGAATTCCTTCATCTGGGTCATCCAGACATCCTCGGTGCTGTATCCGTTAATGAGGTCGCCAACGGTCATGACGAAGTCGGGCTCGAGCAGATTGGTATCGCGCACCGCATCCGCAAGAACCGAAACCCCTTCGGGTGGCCCGCCGGTCCGGTCACCGTAAACAACGAAGGTGAACGCATCCTTCTCGGCGGGAAGCGGAAGATCGACCTTACTGGTCCTCGAGGTATGAAAGCGGGCGGGGGTCGGCGCGACCGTTTCGTGTTTTTCACCGTGACGATGAAGGTGGTGATTGTGTCCGATGTTGGGATTCACCGGCGGATCAGCGAGGGCCGGGGCGATGAGAAGGAAAGGAATCAGGCGCTTCATGTTCGCTCCATGATGCACGGTTTCTGAGGGTTTGCCGTCTCTTTTTTTGTGTCAGATTTTGCGCACATTAATCGCGTGGTCGATTTTCACTTTTGATAGGAGCATGCCAACATCCGAGTATTGCAGGAATGCCTGTCTTTCGGGGAAACGGAGAGTCTTTTGATGAGCTGGAATCCTAAACACAAAAGTTCGCCCCTCGCCTGCTTCATTTTCGTGGCAACATTGACATCTGGTGTCGTAAGCGCACAGGAAGGCAGCACCTTCGAAAAGAGAGCCCGTCAATTCCTTGATCAATACTGCACCGCTTGTCACGGGGAGAAGAAGCAGAAGGCAGATCTGACCCTTCATGATCTGAAGCCGGACTTCGAATCGGCCACCGGAAGCCGCCGATGGCTGGATGTCCTTGAACAGCTCGAGAACGGTGAGATGCCTCCGGAGGAAAAGGAGCAACCCACCGAGGCTCGCCGGGCGGAGATGATCAAGGCCATCAAGGAGCAATTCCATTCCGCCGGAAAGCCCATCGAGATCCTGCGCTCGGCTCCCAAGTATGGAAACTACGTGGATCACCAGGCCCTCTTTAGTGGCGAGCACAAAGGGCCGTCGTATTCGCGACCACGGATCTGGAGGATCAGCCCCTACATCGATGGCCGGAGCAGCCCCTTCAGCCTTTCCCAGGAAGAAGGGTTCAAGGACTACGCCCACATGTGGAGCATGGACAAGCCCACCATCGAGTTGTTGTTGGTGAAGGCCCGGGGGGTAGTGGAAAAGCAGATCGGCCCCTCGGAGGCCGCTCTCAAACAACAAGACGAAGTTTGGAAAAACCAGATTCTCGCGAAGCGAACGAACCTCGCCAAGCAGCTGGCGAATGCCAAAAAGTCGTTGGACGAAAAGCCAAACAACGAAGGACTTCAAAAAAGAGTCACCCAGCTTTCCTCCCAGCTTGAGAAAAATGAAGCCACCGATTTTGAGAAGCATCGCAGCCGGCCATCCAACAAACTGGGCAGCCTCAAAAAGAATGTCTTTTGGCGGATTGCTTACGGGACGGAAATGCCACCGGAGGAGGATCTGATTGATGCGGTGACGCGGCAGCTTCGCTCCGCCCTGCGACGGGAGCCAACCGAAGGGGACATCGAAACGATGGCAAAGCGGCTTCGGGAAAGCATCACATCTTTCGGCAACGAAAGCGGACTCCAGTTGGTGATGACGTCCATCCTTCTCATGCCGGAAGCGATCTACCGCATGGAGCTGGGATTCGGAGAAACTTTGCCCGACGGGAGACGGCGTCTGAGCGGCCCCGAGATTGCCTACGCCATTGGATACGCCCTCACCGATGGCGGGCCCGACAAGGAGCTCATGAACGACATGAACTCGGGCAAGTTGGACGATCCGGAAGTCGTTCGCTCCCATGTTGAGCGCATCTACGAGTCGGCCATCACCGGCACCCAGAAACGAAAGGGCAAGGCCGAGCGGGTGTTGCGGTTTTTCAAAGAGTATTTCGACTACGGAAAAGCGACGGATGTTTTCAAAGACGGATCCCGTCACCCCGGCCACAATCCCCGGCCCAGCGATCTCATCATGGACACCGACCTGCTCATCGAGCACTTTCTCAAGGAAGACAAGGATGTGCTCCGGGAACTCCTGACCACCGACATTGTCTACATTCGTCACGTTCCCTCGCGTCCCGGTTGGGAAACCATCGGCTCCTACAATGTGAGCAAGAAGCAGGTGCGGGAAGACAACATCATCAGTGGTGAAAAGAACCGCAACCGCCAACGCTATGTCATGCGACTGACCGGACAGCGTGCGGGAATTCTCACCCAACCAAGCTGGCTCACCGCCCACTCGGGCAACTTCGACAATGACCCGGTGAAACGGGGAAAGTGGATTTACGAACACCTTCTGGGGGGCATCGTCCCGGACATTCCCATCACGGTTGATGCCACCGTTCCAGAGGATCACGACAAAACCCTTCGCAAGCGTTTTGAAAAAACAAACGAGCAATACTGCATGCGATGCCACGGCAAAATGAACCCGCCCGGGATGGCCTTCGAAATGTTCGACGACGTCGGACGGTTCCGCGAAAAGGAACTCCTGCGCGACAACAAGACCCTCGTTCCGGTCGACACCCGGGGCGGGATTGCCGAAAGCGGCGTTCCGGAATTGGACGGTAAAGTAAAGAACGCCATCGAGCTCATGGACAAGCTCGCCGCGAGTCCGCACGTCCGGCAGGTTTTTGTGAGACATGCCTTTCGCTACTGGATGGGTCGCAATGAAACCCTCGACGACTCTCCCACCCTGATCGCCGCCGACAAGGCCTATGTCGAAAGTGGCGGCAGCATGAAAGCCCTCGTCATCTCTCTCCTCACCAGCGATTCATTTCTCTATCGCAAAGCAGACAAAAACTAGTCACCCTTCCGCAAAGCCATGAAAACCAGCACCACCCGCCGCCAGCTGCTCAAAGGACTTTCTCTCGGAAGTGGTGGCGTTGTTCTCTCTCCATTGATCGGGCAATTGGCAGCCCAAGCCGCCGGTCGCAATGAGTTCCCCCAGCGCTTTGTCTTTGTCGTCAAGTCGAGCGGGCTGACTCCGGGACACGTGGTTCCTGACAATTTTGCCGATGACTACATCGTGCAAAAGAAGAGTTACATCGCGGGGGAAGGTTACACCAGCGGTGTGCAATTGAAGGATGGCGACCGCTTTGTTCGTCGCTCTCTCAAGGACGCCGTTCTCAACGATTCGATGAAATCACTTGAGCCCTTCAAGGATCGTTTGACCATCCTGCAAGGCCTGAGTGGCAACATGGTGACCGGAGGTCACGCTTCGGGATACGGCGCGATGAGCTGCATGAAGGACATGATGGCGGAAACCATCGATCACAAAATGGCAATGCTCTTTCCATCCGTCTTTTCACATCTCGGACTCTCCACCGTGACCGCCACGATGGGGGCCCGTTTTGCAGACTCTGTTTGCTACCCCGGCATCTCGGCCGCCAGCAGCACCAAGACCCTTCCCTTTCATGGCAGCCCGTCACAGGCCTACCAGTCGCTCTTTGGTTCGGTGGCAAGCGGACGCGACCGCAAACAGTTTGAAGCCCAGGGTCATCTCTTTGATTACCTCGGAGAAGACGTCAAAGCCCTGCGCAAGACCTTGGTTGGGAGGGAAAAGGAAAAGCTCGACCGTCATCTTGAAGCGATTGAAGGCCTGCAGAAACAACGTCAGGGCATCCTCGCGATGTCCGATCAGATCAAACAAGGAAAACCGGAGTTTACCGACAAATACACCACAATGACGGTGGAGGACCGGCTCGAAGCTCATTGCGAAATTGCGGCAGGGGCCTTGATTTCCGGACTCACCAATGTGGTCACCATTCGCACCGACGGGCTTGGTTCCAACTACAACAAGCTCGGCTTTGCCAACGGCCAGGTCCACGGCATTGGACACGGAAAAGTTCCCGATGGAGCAAAGTCCGTCGATCATGCGCGTGGTCTTATTCGTGGCTTCCAGCTCGACAATGTCGCCAAGATTGCCACCAGACTTTCCAAAATTCCCGAAGGCAATGGCACGATGCTCGACAACACCACCATCATTTACTTCTCGGATGTGGGCGACAAACACCACGCCTCAAACCGCGAATGGCCTTACCTCGTAATCGGTAACATGGGAGGCCGTCTGAACTCGGCGGGCCACTACATTCAGTATCCTCACAAAGGGCACGCCGGTCACCACACCATCGCAAGCTGGTGGCTCACCCTCCTGCACGCCGCAGGCAAGCCACAACAAGGCTTCGGCATGATGGACAACAAGGTTGATCCCGGGGCCCAAAGAGAACCCTTGAAGGAGCTTCTGGCCTGAGTAGATTGAGAGCAATCACTCCTGCCATGACTGAACAACCGAACCGCCGCCACTTTCTTCAAAGCTCCTCACTCGCCGCCGCCGGTGCCCTCTTTTCCTCCCAGACCTTTGCTCAGGAAGAAGCAAAGCCGGCACCCGGAGGCCCGTCACTCAAGGGACGGATTTTCAAGTCTCTGAAAGGCGGTCGCAAGAAGAACGAGACACCCCTTGCCTTCTTCGAGCGGCTCAAATCGCTGGGATTCGATGGGGTTGAAAGTGGAAACCCGGCCGAAGCCGACGCCTACTTTGCTGCCTCAGAAAAAACGGGAATCATGTTTCACGGTCTGGTTTGCGGATGGCATTGGGGCACCCGTTTAAGCAGCCCGGATGAAGCCACCCGCGCCAAAGGCCTGTCCCTTCTCCAGAGGGACATGAAGACCGTCCATCGTCTCGGGGGTTCCTCGGTCCTCCTCGTGCCAGGAAAGGTTGCGGGAGCCAACGAAACGCATGACCACGTCTGGCACCGCTCGATTGCCGAGGTGAAGAAGGTCCTCCCTCTCGCCAGCCAACTCGGGGTGCGCATTCTCATCGAAACCGTCTGGAATGGATTCTGTGAATCGCCCGAAAAATACCGGGACTACCTCGATGCCTTCGAAAGCCCGTGGGTGGGTGCTTACTTCGACATCGGGAACATGCAAAAGTTCGCCCCCGCGGAAGAATGGATCCGCACCCTGGGCAACCGCACCGTCAAACTCGACATCAAGGACTGGGGAAAAAAGAACGGCTTCTGCCGCCTCGGCGAAGGAGATGTCGATTGGGACAAAGTCCGGGCCGCTCTTCTTGAGACCGGCTTCTCCGGTTGGGCCACCCGCGAAGGACGCGACAAGAGTCTGGAGGACACCTCCGCGCTCATCGACCAGTTGCTCATCGGGAAGAAGTAAGCGCCTTTCTTTGGGCGCTCCGTTCGACACAAAGAAACTCGACGCACCCAAGAGGGAGTGTCAGCCTCCCCGAGCCATGCGTTTCATTGCCGGAGTTTTCCTTCTCTTTCTTCTTGGCGGCTCGGCTTTTGCAGCCGAGTCCCCCTCGAAATCAAAACGACCAAACATCGTCTGGGTCTTCATCGAGGACATGAACGACTGGTACGGGTGTTACGGAGATTCCACCGTTCCCACACCCAACATCGATGCCCTCGCCAAGCGCGGGCTTCGTTTCGACCGGGCCTACATGCCCGCGGGAGTGTGCTCAGCCTGCCGTTCCGCCATTGCCACCGGGGCAATGCAAACCTCGCTCGGCATTCACAATCATCGCTCGTCGAGGAAACGGGTCCCCGAGGAAGTGATCTACCTGCCCAAAGGCGTGAAAACAGTTTATCAATTGATGCGGGAAGCGGGCTACCACGTCACGAGCAGCAAGGGCAAAAACGACTTCAACTTCATCTTCTCGACCAATGACCTTTATGACCAGCTCGCCGGCAGCATGGGTTGGTCTCCTCAACACTGGAGAGGTCGCAAAAAAGACCAGCCCTTCTTTGCCCAGATTCAACTCAAGGGAGGAAAGAGCTCGGGGAAGGTGTCCCCAAAGACCGACCCCACCAAAGTCAAGGTCCCGCCGTACTATCCGGACCATCCGGTAATCAGAAAGGACATCGCCAAGCACTACGACACCATTCGTCAGACCGACAAGGAGCTCGAGAAAATCGTCACCGCCCTCAAGGAAGACAATCTGCTCGAGAACACCGTGGTCTTCTTTTGGACCGACCACGGCATGGCTCTTCACCGCCACAAGCAATGGCTTTATGAAGGCGGGATCCGGGTGCCATTGATCATCGCCGGACCAGGCATCAAGGCAGGCACTTCACGCGACGATCTGGTGAGCGGTATCGACATCTCAGCCACCACTCTCGCGATGGCCGGAGTGGATCCCAAAAAATACCCGTGGATCGAAGGGCGCGACTTCTTCGCCGAGAATCATCAAAAGCGCGAGTTCGTCATCTCGGCTCGTGACCGATGCGACTACACCATCGATCGGGTGCGGGCCGTCACCACAAAGCGATACAAATACCTTCGCAACTACCTCACCGATCGGACCTTCATGCAGCCGCAATACCGCGACGGACGCCCGCACATGGAGGTCACCCGGAAGCTCTTCAAGGAAGGCAAGCTCAATGACATCCAGGCCTTCAAATGGAAGAAGCGGGTTCCGGAGGAACTCTACGACCTCGAAAATGATCCCCACGAAACCATCAATCTCGCCAACGATCCAAAGCACGCCGAGGCTCTCGCCAAACACCGGGCAATTCTGGAAAAGTGGACCAAGGAAACCGATGACAAGGGACAGTATCCCGAAAGTGTTGATTCCCTTCGCGGGGTTCTCAAACGATGGAACAAGCAGGCGGTGAATCCGGAATACGACAAGGCCCGAAAAGCGTCGGGTAGCAAGAAGCCAGAATAGCAGGCCGGACCAGAATCCCATTGCCTTCTGCCATTCCAAGGGCATCCTTCCTCCCTCTTCGATGAGTGACTTCCTTGTCATCGGATCCGGCATCGCCGGCCTTTCCTTCGCACTTAAAGCCGCCGAGCACGGAAGCGTCACCGTCATCACCAAAGGCAAACTCCTCGAGTCAAACACCGCCTGGGCCCAGGGAGGCATCTCGGCTGTTCTCCCTCCGGGCCTTCGGGATCCCGAGGATTCCTGTGAGAAACATGTCGCTGACACGCTCGATGCAGGTGCCGGACTTTGCGACGAGGAGGTCGTGCGCATCATCGTCGAAGAAGCGGCAGAGACAATCGAAGAACTCGTCGGATGGGGAACCGACTTCGACAAAGATGAGGAGGACCCCTCGCTCTTTTCACTCGGGAAGGAAGGCGGGCACTCCGCTCGTCGCATCCTCCATGCCAAGGACACCACTGGTCGCGAAATCGCCACCTCGCTTGTCGAGTCGGTCCAGGCTCATCCCGGCATCACTCTCCTGGAGCACCATTACGCCATCGACCTCATCACCACCGGCAAACTCGGCGTCATTACCGACGATCGCGTCCTCGGTGCTTACGTCCTCGAGATCGAAACCGGCGAGGTCAAGGTGATGGAATCTCCCCGCGTCATTCTCGCCACCGGAGGATGCGGCAAGACCTACCTCTACACCACCAACCCGGACTCTTCGACTGGTGATGGACTCGCAATGGCCTGGCGTGCTGGAGCCTCCATCGCCAACATGGAGTTTGTCCAATTTCATCCCACCTGTTTCTACAACCCCGCCGCCACCGGCCCGGAAGCACGGTCTTTTTTGGTTTCGGAAGCAGTCCGCGGTGAAGGAGCGGTTCTCGTGAACAACGAGGGCGTCAAGTTTGCCAACGACTACGATCCACGAGGCTCGCTCGCCCCCCGCGACATCGTGGCGCGCGCCATTGATACCGAAATCAAACGCACTGGCGCTCCCTGCGTTTTTCTCGATGTCTCCCCTCTCGGTAACACCTTCACCGAGCGCTTTCCTTTCATCCACGAGACCCTTCTTTCCTTCGGGCACAACGCCCTCAAGAGCCCCATCCCGGTGGTCCCTGCCGCCCATTACCAATGCGGAGGCGTGGTCACCGACATTCATGGCAAGACTTCGGTGCGCGGACTTTATGCCATCGGCGAGGTGGCCTGCACCGGACTTCATGGGGCAAACCGCCTGGCTTCCAATAGCCTTCTCGAAGGAAACGCGCTCGCCCGAAGAGCCCTCATCGAGATCATGCGCCTCTACCCTCCCGGAAAAGAGGAACCAACCGCTCCCGACATTCCCCCGTGGGAAAGTGGTGACGCCGCCCCTCCCGACGAGCTGGTGAACATCTACCATGCCTGGGACGAATTGAGACGCACGATGCAGGACTACGTGTCCATCGTCCGCACCGATAATAGACTCCGTCGCGCGGCCTACCGGCTTCGCAACCTGCGACGCGAGGTGAAGGAATTCTACTGGGGCCACACCCTGACTCCCGACATTCTTGAACTCCGTAACCTCGTAGCTACCGCTTCCTTGATTGTCGATTCCGCTCTCCTCCGAAAGGAATCCCGGGGCTCCCACCACACTCTCGACTATCCTCAAAGCGAGGCGCGGTTTGATCAGGACACGGTCTT
>JASFWU010000285.1:0-3987 GCA_050049035.1 Akkermansiaceae bacterium
AAATCGCGCGATTTTGTATCTACTGATCCTCTATGAAGGTATTCATCGCACACACACTCCCCTTCTTTCTGGCAGGGGCACTTCATGCCGGCACCATCACTTCGGCCGGCACCATCACCGATCTCACTCCTCCTGGATTCGGAACCGGGACCGATGTTGCTGATTTCGATACCAATCAACTGGGTCAAGAGGGCTTCGTTCTTTTTAACTCGGTCGCTGAAGGAACGAATATCTCAGGACAACCCTGGGACTTGAACATCGTCGACTCCAAGCCCGCCTACATTTCCACCCTTTCCAGCACGGCAGCCTCGTCGGGCGGTTGGGCCAACTACGACGATGTGACGGTGGGTGGCCTCAACTACAACACCGGTGGCATTGTCCTTTCGCCCGGGGGTGGAACCGAAACCGAGCTCTTCCGTTTTACTCTCGGTGCCGGATCGCCCGACGATCTCCGTATTGGACTCATCGCCGACAACAGCGACAGTCCGAACTGGGACGCCACCAATGTCCGCGTGGCCCAGGACGGCGGAGGAACCGCTGATCAGGATGTTGTTCGGAACGGTGGTCTCGATGTCGTTCAATTCGATCTCGAAGGAGTCTCCCAAGGCGAAGTCTACATCGTCTACGCCACTTCGGCTCCTTCCGGCGCCCTGCTTGGCGGGATTACCTTTGACCTTCCTCCCGACCTGGGATCGCTCTCTGATCCGACAAGTAGCGACGGCGATTCCATTGGTGACAATTGGGAGAACTTTTACTTCGGCGACCTCACCACAGCCAACGACACCTCGAATTCCGATACCGACGGGCTCACCGATCTGGAGGAATGGAACAGCCTTTTGAACAACGGTCTTTTGATCAGCCCGGTTGATGAGGACACCGATGATGACACCCTCGCCGATGATGCCGAGCTCAACACCCACAACACCGATCCTTCCGACCCGGATAGTGACGACGACGAGCTCCTTGATGCCTTCGAAGTGAACGGCCAACTCAATCCCAACGATCCCAATGGCGACAACGGTACCACCGGTGACCCTGATGGGGACACCTTGAACAACCTCCAGGAGCAGGCCATCGGAACCCTCCCGAATGATGATGATACCGACGATGACGGCTACCTTGATGGAGAGGAAACCGGGACTGGTTTTTGGACAAGCCCAACTTCAACGGGCACCAATCCCCTGAATGACGATACCGACGGTGACGGCATTCTCGATGGGAACGAAAATCCTGATCTCCCCTTCGATCCCGCCAATCCCACCACCCAACCTGGATCGGATCCGAATCTTTGGGATACCGACCTCGATGGAACCAATGATTCGAATGAAGCCAACAACGGCACTGATCCGACCGATGCCGGCAGCGCACCTTCCGGATCTCCCGATGTTCTCAGCGTTGATTTCCAGGGAATCCCGGGAGTCTTCCCCAGCCTTCCGATTTTGATGCAAGGGGGAACCCAGATTAGCAACTACTTCTCGGGAACCTGGAATGCCCTCGATATCACTGGCCACGATGGAACGACGATTGATCCTTCCTGGTCGGGCCTGGTGAACGCCCAGGACACTCCCACCAATGTTGGGTTCAATGTCACCGGAACGATCTCTTCATGGACGAACACACCATCGGACCGGCCGATCTTTGACGACTACATGTTTGTGAATGCAGGCAATGCCGGAGCTTCGATGACCTGGCAGATCACCGGCCTCGCTCCCAACAGCAGCTATAGGTTCTTCCCATTCGGAGGGGTCGTCCGTGACTTTTCCATCACCGTGGATACCAATGGAGATGGTGACCTTGCCGATGAAACTCCCACTCTCATTCCACCGGTTTCGGGAGTTGAGTTCACCGTCATTTCCGATGCAACCGGAGTGATCAACGGATCCATGGATCCCGGCAACTCGGGCGAAGCCAACTGGGGGGGATTCGAATTGATGGGAGCCCTGCCCGGAGTCACCGGAACCGGGGTCGCGATCCAAGCGATCGATTACGACGGCGAAGATGTCTTCCTGACCTGGACCAGCACTCCGGGAGCCAGTTACACCATCGAAACCAGCACGAATCTCGAACCTGATTCCTGGACGGCCATCTTCACCGACCTGAATGCGGCTGCTGCACCGGCGACCACCACCACCCAACTGGTGGATTCTCCAGTTGATTCGGCGAAATACTACCGGGTCATCCGCCAATAAGGCCCGGCATTTTCAAAACCCAGGGGGGGCCGGTTTTCGGCCCCCTTTTGATACCCACATGAAACACACCTTATTTTCCCTTCTTCTCGCCACCGGAATCTCCTTCGGACAGGACAGCGCAATCGTCTTTAACGAGATCCACTACCACCCTGCGAACGATGATTCTTCGCTCGAATTCATCGAGCTTCACAATCAACTCGCAGTCGATACCGACATCTCGAACTGGCGTCTCGACGGAGACGTTCGCTTCAACTTCCCGGAGGGCACCACCATTCCGGCCCGCGGTTATCTCGTCATCGCCAAGGATCCTGCCGCTTTACAATCCGCCACCGGCCACGCGGGGGCTTTGGGACCTTACGAAGGTTTCCTCGCAAACTCGGGCAACACCTTGCGCCTCTACAACAACAACCGGTCCTTTCGGGTATCGGACACCGCTCCTCCACCGGTTACCGCAGAGAAGCTCTGGAATGCCGACCTTCAGGGGAATGGAAATGGTGGAGCTTTCGGTCAACTGGAACCTCCTCTCAACATGAGCGGAAGCGTTTCCGGACTGGGGGGAACCTGGAACCACCTGACCATCAACGGGCACCCCACCACCAGCAGCAATCCTTCTTTCAACCTTCAGGAAAGCGACGGATCTCCTTCTTCTGTCACTTTCACCATCACCGGAACGGTAAGTGGCTGGAGCCAGTCCGGGAATGCGCTTTACGCCGACTACCTCTTCGTCAATGCCGGCAACTCGGATCCGGCGATTGACTGGCAGATCACCGGCCTCGATTCGGCGGAAACCTATACCTTGATTCTCTACGGCGGAGTGGCTCGCGACGTCCGGATTACCGTCGATACCGACGGAGACGGCAGCCTTGCCGATGAAACCGACGTCTTTGCTCCCGCCAATGGAAGTGTCATCGTAGAAAACATCACTCCCTTTCCCGGAGCCAACGCCCTCATTCTCGGGCGAGCCCAGGGGGGAAACAACGGGGAAGGAAACTGGGGGGGATTCCAGCTCCTCATTCCCTCCGATGCGGGAGGTGGTGATAGCGGAACATCGCTCGGCGGGACTGCCGATGATTCGCTCGAGAAGCGACGGATTCTGGACGAGCTCGACTATTCCGACACCTCTCCCTGGCCGGTCGCTCCTGATGGCTCCGGGTTCACTTTGGCCAAACGGGACCCGATGTCAGGAACATCAGAACCTTCGAGCTGGGGCTTTAGCAGCTCCATCAACGGAACACCGGGATCCGCCAACAGTACTTCTTCCACTTCCTCCTTTGTGATCAACGAAGCTTCCGGAAGCGTCGACGCCAACTTTCAGGTCGAACTGCACAATGCAGGCACCTCATCGATCAACTATCTGAACTACGTTCTGGTATCGTCGGATCCTCTTCACAGTGATTACCTGCTTCCCGCAGGCACTCTGGCTCCGGGAGCCTTCCTCAGCATTGACGCCGCCACTCTTGGCTTCTCACCAGCGGACAACGACCGGCTGTTCCTCTTTTCGCCAGGAAAGGCAAACCTCCTCGATACCCTCCGGATCGATGATCGTCCTCTTGCCCGCTTCCCTGACGGCACGGGAGAGTGGTTGCGGCCAGACGCCGTTACTCCCGGGGCTCCGAACCAGGTCACCTTTGAAGACGGCCTGGTGATCAACGAAATTTTTTATCACGCCTACCCCGACCGACGCGAAATCAGTGCGGCCACTCCTATCACGTCCACTGTTCTCAGTTTTGATTCCAACTGGCGCTATAATCTGGATGCCGGGGCTATCGGCCTTCCTTCGAATTGGGCCACGACCAGC
>JASFWU010000286.1:0-3975 GCA_050049035.1 Akkermansiaceae bacterium
AAGTACATCGCCCGGGTCCTTTCATTCCCCCTCAACAAAGCCTCCACGAGAACACTGGTGTTTTGTGATTCGAGGAATTCGGTGTAGCCCTCGATGAAGAGGCGGCGGTCGAAATAGCCTGCCTCGCTGGTAAAATTCCGCCCAAAGGTGAGATCAAGATCCCATGGTAAAATCGACCATCCGTCCACCACTTCGGGATCATGGAAGAGGTAGTAATTCTTGGCACCCATGTCCGTTTGCATGATGACCGCAAGGCCTGCCAGGGTGTTGATGGTGCGAGGGAGATCAATTTGTTCAAAGATGTCATTCCAGCGCTGTGGATCGTCCTGGTTGAGCATCTCGATCAGGCCATAAAACTGCGCCAGTCCGGGGTCCTCGCCCGACATGATGCGAACGATATCCGGGCGTCCGATGTCATCGCTTCTCAAGGCCGTGTCGTCCGCTTTGTAAAGCACTCCGTCCGGATTCAAACCGGCCCGTTCCAGGTAGATTTCGTCGGCATCCTCCACCATGTCGGTCAGACTGAAAAACTGCCCGTTTTGCTGCAGCCGGATCGTCTCCGCAAAGTGAGTGGGCACTCCTGATTCTCTCAGAATCTCAAAGGCCATCTCGTTTCGAATCTTGGCCTTGTCCCCCCAGTTCGTCATGAGGTCGACCTCCCTCACCCTCGCCTCGCCTTCTTTCCATAAAAATCGCTGGGTGCGATTGAAATTCAAACTGAACCCCTTTTTGTCAAAGAACCGGGTCGATTGTCCCCGCACTGCAAAGCGCACATTATCGTAATACTCGCCTTCGAAAAAAACTCCGGCACGCACGCGCTGGGGAAAGAGGGCGTTGTTCAAACGACTGAAGTCCAGTGGCGTGATGAACCACTCCATCACCCGGGCATTGCTCTCGACCAAAGGGTCAAGGACCGGAACTCCATAGTATTCATGCGAATCCTCCGGATCAGGAAAGGGAGGTTCTTTCGTGATCCTTCCCTCTGCGTCCTGGGCTACAAACCGCCAACGAATCAATTCTCCAAACGATGCTCCCGGAACAGTTGCGGAGAACAAAGCCCCGTCGGTGGTTGTCATGGCCACTGCCGATTCGGCCCCAAAGCCCACCCGATAAAAAAGGGTGAGATCAGAGGCACCCTCCACCCGGGCAAAAACCTCCAGGTCTTCGCCAGCCTCCGGCCGGGGGCCACCCGTCCGGAACTCCAAAAACAAGGGACCGGGGATCCTCCCCGTTCCATTCGCTGATCCCGGAGTGGCTTCGTCGAGGTATCCCACACCAAACCCTCCCGCTCCAAAACTCTGATCCTCGAATTGCGGCGGATATCGGTCTCCAAAATCCGAAACCACCGTGACTCCGTCCTGCGCCACCAGAGCCAGATACTCTCCGGCGGCGGCAAGACGAAAATTGGTGTGCAGTTCACCGACATCACGATTCTTGTTTGAGGCAAAAACCACCAACCACTCTCCCGGCTCGAGAGTGACATCCGGAAACCTCCACCGGTCGAGCCGCCCGGCATCGTCGGTCAGGAAAAACCCGCCGAGGCCCACCGGTTCGGCATCCGGATTAAAGATCTCAATCCAGTCCGGAAAATCACCATCTTCATCGGCAAGGGTCGTCTCGTTCGAAGCCATGAACTCAGAGATCACCGGTCCGGCGTCCGCCCAACCGGACCACCAGGCGACCAAAATGACCCACTGCCAACGCATTACAAAAAACATACCACCTCCCCTGCGGTCGTCGAGCGATGTTCACAGATGTGATGGGAATTTTGTCTCTGCCAAATTCCAAAGCACCTCGACATTCAAACCCGCAAAGTGATATCTCTTCTCATATGCCGGAAAAGTCTTTTGATCGAACCATCAAGGTCACCCAGCGCTCCGGCCTGGCTCTGGCACTATCAGGCGGAGGGTATCGCGCCACCCTCTTTCATCTCGGACTCCTGCGCCGCCTCAACGAAGTGGGCCTGCTGAAACACGTGGATGCCATCAGTTCGGTCTCGGGCGGGAGCATCACCAATGCCCTCCTTGCGAAAAACTTTTCATGGAAGAAAGAAACGCTCTCGAAGGAGAAGTGGGATGAGTCAATTCGAAATCCCCTGGTCGAATTCTGTAAGAAGGACATTCGCACCATGCCCATCCTGAAATCCCTGGTCCGCTTCTGGAAACCCGGAGTAGCGGTTGGAAAGACCGAGGAGAATTACCACCGTTATCTGAGCAACCAGACTCTTGGCGATCTCCCCGAAGAAGTGGATTTTGTCTTTTGCGCGTCCGATCTCGTCTTCTCGACCATTTGGTATTACCGCCGGCAGACAAGCGACAGTCGTCGTACCGGGAATCATCGTGCCGGTTGGGTGAAGGACTGGGAAAACATTCCCGTCGCGAAAGCAGTAGCCGCTTCCTCCTGTTTCCCGCCGATCTTCGGACCTCAAGTTCTGGGTCTCAATGCCCACGAGTTTCGCAAACCATCCAGGCGGGATCCGGCCTGGGAGGATCAAGTTTCCAGGATCCGCCTGACTGACGGTGGAGTCTACGACAACCTGGGACTCGAGCCGGTCTGGACACGATACAAGGGGGTCATCTGCTCCGATGGTGGAAAGCCCTCGGTATTCAAAGCCACGAAGGGCGTGGGAAACCTCATGCGTTATACCGACGTCATTCAAGGACAGGTCGCAAGTCTCCGGCAACGCATGCTCATCTCGGCCGCCAACAGCGAGGAACTCGACTTTTCAACGCTCTACTCCGCCATCGACAAGTCAGACAAGGCGAACGGGTATTCAAAGTCATTCGTCGATGAGGTCATCACCAACATCCGCACTGACCTTGACGGCTTCTCCGAATCCGAGGCACGCGTTCTCGAAAACCACGGATACACGCTCACCGACCACTACCTCCATCGCTTCACCTCGGAAGAACCCTGGAAGGGCTTGATCGACCAGGTCGCTTTCGACAATCCGGCGGTCCCCTTCCCCGGTGAAATGGACGAGGAAAGAATGCGTCGTGAACTCGCTCACTCAAGCAAACGCAGCATCCTCTTCTTCACTCCCAAGCGCTCCCTTTAGCAAGACCATAATCTACCTCGACCGTTCCCGAAGCCAGGCTCCCGGGCAGCTCATTTCGGTCCTCGAGAATTACCGCGAGGAAGCTTTGGAATTTTTCTCGCTTCCTGATTCCAAACGATCGCAAGCACGGTTCACCTTCATGGATATCGACAAGATCCCGGAGTTGAAAGCTGCCATCGTTGAGGAGTTCCATGGCAAATGTGCCTACACCGAAGCTCCGATCGACGCCAAGTCCTGTCGAATCATCAGGCACCGCCCCCGGAATGGCGCCTCAAACCTCGACTACTCAAGCGACCGGGATCACTACTGGTGGCTGGCCTACGAATGGAGAAACCTCGTTCCGGTCCAACGACAATCCGCACGGGCCAAGGGACACTATTTTCCGGTAGAGGGAAAACGTGCCGCCCCGGAATCCCCCCTTTCCGTGACAATCAAAAAGGAGCGTGCCCTTCTTCCTGATCCCTCACTTCCCAATCCGTCGAAACACCTCGTTTTTGGGACTGACGGCCGGGTGACCACCACCCCGGAATTCGGTCCGGTTTTGGAAATCCTCGCACTCAACAACGCCAATCTGGTCCGTCAGCGAAAGAGCGCCTTCCTCGATTTCCAAAGAAACTCCCGCGGCCTCCACTCAGAACAGATCAAAGACTTTCTTGAAACCCATCTCACTCTCGATTGCCCCTTTCTCGAAGCGCGGATTCAGTGGCTCGAGATCTTCCTTGAAAAAAATTCCCGAAGCAAGAAGCCTTGTCTTGAAATCCTCAGATCACTCGGGGAAAACTACCCGGTCCAACGAATCGCCACTCTCATTCAGTCGCTCCGGTCGCCCCAAGGCCACTCCCGGGTTTCGGGCTCCAAATCGAGCGGAACACCATCGGAAGAATCAAAAGCTCCTTCGATCCTTCATTCGGTCCAAA
>JASFWU010000287.1:0-3973 GCA_050049035.1 Akkermansiaceae bacterium
GATTGGTCTCGATGGGTGAGGAAAAATCATTCGACCGGAAAGCACGTGACGCGGAGAAAGCCGCTTCGCGCCGGAAGGATGCGGCCCGGCTTGACGCAGGTGAAGACCCAATGATCCTGCAGCGGGAGAATTCAATCTTCCCTGAAGGGTTCTTCAAGGGCGCCAAGATCGAGAATCGGGCGGAGTCGCTTGGACGGTGATGCGTCATGAATTCCAGCTGTCCGATTATCTCGGTTTCCTGACCGAGCTCGGTGAAACAGGCAAAGCTTATTTTTTAGAGGGTGGTCAGGCTGTCAATTTTTGGGCCGAGTATTTCAGTGCAAAAGGCCGGGGAAGTGATCGAGAGGTGAGCTGAAACTTGGAAGCCTGTCTCGGCGTAAGAGTTGGGATGAAGATTTTTGGTGCGGCTGCTCTGAGTGTTTCTTTTTTCCTGAATTCGGCTCTGGCGGGGCAGTGGCCGGGGTGACGGGGGCAAACGGGGGACGGGATGGTGGAGGATGAGACCGCGCCGCTTTCGTGGTCGTTGGAGAAAGATGTCCTTTGGAAGGTCAAGGTACCTGGGAAGGGTCATGCCTCGCCGGTGATCTGGGATGACGCGCTCTTTTTGGTGTCGGCTGATGAGGAGAGCGGAGAGCGCTTGTTGATGCGGATGGACCGGAAGACCGGAAAGCACGTGACGCGGGGAAAGCCGCTTCGCACCGGGAAGATGCCGCCGTGCTTGCAGCAGGTGAAAACCCCACGAACCTGCAGCGGGAGAACTCAATCCTCCCTGAAGGCTTCTTTAAGGACGCCAAGATCGAGAATCTAAATGAAGCCATTGGCGGCGTCCCAGAGCGTCGTTTCGAGTTCGGCGTGGGGGTCTTCGGATGGGGCGGGTTCGGTCCAGTGCATTGTCTTTGAAAAGAGCGATCAGTGAGATGCTTTGAAACGAAGAAGGAATCCTCTCACTACCCGGTAAAATCGTAGGATCCCTGAGCGAAGAGTCGGGGGAGAGCGCGGGAGTGGCGGATGAGGTCTTCTGATTCGAGGATGAGGTTAAAGATGAGCTTGCTGTCGCGGGAGCCATAATCTCCTTCCTTGATCCCCCGGATCTGGGCATCGAGGGCCTGGTGACAGGTTTCATCGAGAGAGCGGTCTTCGGGATTGAAGGCGGCGGACGGACTCTCCGCCTCTTCTTTGAGTTGGCCGGAGATCATTTCAAGCTGTGCGGTCACCGCTGCGCCCAGGGTGTCGAGTTGCTCCATCTGGGCCGGCGAGAGCGGGCGGTGGAAATTCTCCACGTAGTGACGCGAGGAAGCCACGATGGTGGAGGAGGCTTTGAGGGCTTCGGCTTCACGGTCATAAACCTGGAGCAAGAGCTTGCTGCCGGGATGGTCGGCCGATTCCTCGGTCCGTCGAATGATGCCTACGATCCGGGTGCGGAGTTGTTCGTTCTGGCGTTCCAGCAGTCCGAGATCCCGGGAAGCCTGACGTAGAATGGTCCGGTCTCCTTTCACAAGGGCATGGATGGCTTCGCGGTAGACGCGATGGATGGTTTTGAGGGAAGCGACAACCTGTTCCGCGAGCTGCGCTCTGATCTCGATTCCTGCCAGAGTTTCCACGCCTTGATGAAGGGCCTGATCGCGGTGGCGTTTTGACTCATCGGCCTGATCACGATGATAGAAGAAACCCTTCACTACAATGAAGACGACGAGCATGAGAATCGCCGCGATGGCATAGAGTTGGAATTGATAGATGAGGAAAGCGAAGATCCCGGAAGCAAGAAAGGCGACCAAGGCGGTGATGAACCAACCCATGATGACATTCATGACCCCCGCGACCCGATAGACCGCGCTGTCCCTCCCCCAGGCACGGTCGGCCAAGGAGGTTCCCATCGCGACCATGAAGGAAACGTAGGTGGTGGACAGCGGGAGTTTTAAGGAAGTCGCAAAGCTGATGAGAATGCTGGCGGTGGTGAGATTGACCGATCCACGGACGAGATCGAAGGCTGGCTTGTCGGTCGCCGGGATGGCCGCGCTGGCATCGGATTCCGGTTCCTCGTCGACTTGCAAATTGGCCTCCAGTTTTTCGCGGAGCGAAGCGGGCAACAGGTGGGCGGAAAAGTGTCCCAGTTTGTATCCCATCCGGACGATTCCCCGGGAGATTACATTGGGCGAGAAGCGTTCCAGCCCTTCGTCCTGACGGCCCAGGTTGACCTCGGTTTCGGTCACCGAGCGGGCTTTCGAGGAAACCCACAAGGTTACCGCCATGATCGTTCCGGCGAGGAGAAGCAGAGTGGTGGGTGTTTGCACCGGAGCGGCAAGCCCGGTCATTGCGAGGGCTTCGGGCTCCAGTCCGGAAGCGGTCCAGGTTTGGTAGGATTCGAGACCGGCAATGGCCACGCCAATGAAGTTGACGAGGTCGTTTCCGGCAAAGGCCATGGCAAGGGCAAAGGTGCCGAAGAGGACGACGAGGCGCAGAATATTGATGCGGAAAAAGGTCTGCAGGGAGAACATCACGATCCAGCTGACGACAAGGCCAATCGCGAGGATGAGCAGGGTGTGGGCCTGCACCCACGAGATCGCGTCGGGAGTGACGAAGGAGCTGCCTTTGAGCCCCTTGATGAAAAGGAAGTAGCCGAGGGCGGTCATCGCGAAGCCACACCAAACGGGGCCGACCACTTTCATGCGCTTGGAGGACTGAAAGGTGAAGAGGTGGCGCGAGATGTATTGCACGACCACGCCAATGGTGAAGGCAATGCCGACTGAAAGGAGGATTCCGGAGATGATGGCGAGAGCTTTCCCCGAGTTGATGTAAGTGGTGCCAAGCGCGCCGATGGGCTCTCCCGCGCCGATCATTTTGATGAGGGAAATGACGACGGCCGCGCCGAGGAGCTCGAAGACGATCGAGACCGTGGTTGAGGTGGGCATCCCAAAAGTGTTGAAGAGATCGAGAAGGATGATGTCGGTCAACATCACCGCAACGAAGATCACCATGACATCGGCAAAGGAGAAACTGCCGGGATTAAAAATGCCCTTTCGGGCGACCTCCATGATGCCGCTGGAAAAGGTGGCCCCGATGAGAATCCCGAGAGTAGCGACGATGAGGATGGTCCGGCGGGTTCCGGCATTGGAGCCGATGGCGGAGTTGAGGAAATTGACCGCGTCATTGCTCACCCCCACGACGAGGTCGAAAATTGCAAGGCCGATGAGAATGACGACAATGACAAGATAGAGATCGGGCATGGTGGAGGCTCCCGAGTCAGGCCATCACCCGCCGCGGAACACAACCATATTGGACGTGTGACGATTTTGTCGCGACTCCTCTCGTCATGGGAGGGAACAGGATTGGCGAGCCAGGACAATCATTGAAACTGCGGGTGGATTCACGACGTAGCTTTATCGAGATGACCAAATTTTTTGTTGCCCTGATGTTCGGGATGGTGGCTTCGGCTCTGGCGGGGCAGTGGCCGGGGTGGCGGGGGCCGACGGGGGACGGGATGGTGGAGGATGAGACCGCGCCGCTTTCGTGGTCGTTGGAGAAAGATGTCCTTTGGAAGGTGAAGGTGCCGGGAAAAGGACATGCCTCGCCGGTGATTTGGGATGATGCGCTCTTTTTGGTGTCGGCTGATGAGGAAAGCGGCGAGCGCCTGTTGATGCGGATGGACCGCAAGACGGGGAAGGTGGTTTGGAAGGAAACGGTGCTGAAGTCGCCCATCGAAAAGATTCATCGCAAGAACAGCCGGGCGTCGAGCACGCCGGCGACGGACGGAAAGACGGTCTTTGTGAGCTTTCTCGATGAAGAAAAGATGTATGTCGCAGCCTATCATTTTGATGGAAAGAAACTATGGGAAAACCGTCCGGGGGTTTTTGCGAGCAAGCACGGGTATTGTTCCAGCCCGGTCTTGTGGAAGGACAAGGTGATCATCAATGGCGATCACGATGGCAATGCCTACATCGTGGCCCTGGAAGCGAAGACGGGGAAGGAGATCTGG
>JASFWU010000288.1:0-3968 GCA_050049035.1 Akkermansiaceae bacterium
ACGGGCTTCACCACCAAGAAGGAAGCCCTCGACGCGGCCCGACGCTTCGAAAAAGCAGCACAAGCGGAGGCCAAGGCCGATGAGGAAACTGCCGCCGCCATTCTCTCCAAAATCAGCGAAGCCGGCGAACTGGCTTTGAAGGGACGCCTCAACCCTGCCCACGGACGCCGCCTGATTGGGGAAATCATGGCCCTGTCCGGCGATGAAGCCGGAGGCAATTTCACTTTGAGGGAATGGGTCACGGACTGGATTAAAGAGAAGGAACAAAGCGTGAAGCCCACGACCGCCGACTTCTACCGAGGCACCACCAACCAGTTTCTGGCATTCATGGGAGACAAGGCCGACGCTCCCCTTGATGCCATCACCACCCGGGAAGTTAGGGACTTTCGGGATTCAATCCGACAATGCGGACGCACAGCCAAAACGGCCAATCACAAACTCAAAGGCCTTCGCTCTCTATTCGGGGATGCCGTGAAGGTGGCCGCGCTGATTCACAATCCCGCCGCACCGATCAAATCGCTTGAGGAAACCGATTCAGTCCCGAGGGAACCATTCACGTCGGCCGAGGTGGCCCGCCTCGCAGCCGCCGCACCAACCCCCGACTGGAAGGGCGTTATCCTTCTCGGGGCCTTGGCTGGCCTTCGCCTGACTGACGCCACCCGCTTGACCGCTGGCAATCTCGACCTTGACCGGGGAGTCATCAATCTGATTCCGCGCAAGACCGACCGCAAGGGAACCACCGTTGAAATCCCTCTCCACCCTGATCTTTTCGATTTCTTCAAAGGTCATGAGGTGTCACCCTTCGCCAAAGCTCCCCTCTTCCCCTCCCTGGTGGAATTGGAAGCCGGGGGACGTGATGCTCTCTCCGACCAGTTCAAAGGCATCATGAAGGCCGCAAAGGTTGACCGGGGCGTCACCCGCGAGAAGGGCGAAAAAGTCGCTCGCACCACCGCCGCCCGGTCCTTCCATTCTTTGCGCCACACTTTCACAAGCTGGCTAGCCAAGGCCGACGTTCCCGAGGAAGTCCGCATGAAGATGACAGGTCACACCGAGAGCAAGACTCACCAAAAATACACGCACCAAGAGCTTTCCACCCTTCGCGCCGGCGTGGATCGAATCCCACGCCTTGAGAAGTGACGAAAACCAAAGCATGTGGAGTCAATAACCCTCCGAAATGCCGAGGATGCGCGGTAATGAACACCGCGAGGGCGGCGAGCACCGCAATTTTTCCTTAAATGGCCGTTGAACTGAAACAAAACAGGCTATCTCTAGCTTCTCGGTGGATTGGCGACGGCGGCGAGGGAGGACTCCAGTAGTCTGACAAGACTAACTTCTCTGGTTTTCACTGAGAGCGATGAACATTCCATCGCCAACAGCACAAGTCAGCGAAGGGCAAAGATCCCTCGAAAATCCGAACCGACGTTGGGGCAGGGTTCCCGATGCTATGAAAGAGTTTGCTCTCTCGCGAACAAAACTTCACCAGCTCATCGCCGGTGGTAAAATCGTCTCGGTGTCGATGCGCGAGCATGGGCAGAGGAAGGCAACGCGCCTGATTTGCCTCAATTCGCTCAGTGAATACATCGAGAGCTTCATTCCGAAAACTCAACCGTAAGGGGAAACCGAAGAATGAGCACAAAAGAAAACCCCGCCCCGGAGGGCGAGGGATTCTGGAAAAGTAGTTTACAGCCTACATCGAAAGAGTCTCAAAGGGTCCCGCCACAAGCAAGCGACAAATCGAATCGGCAGAAGCGCCAGGAACCAAGGCCGGGTACCAAGGCCGGAATCATCTTGGCACTTTTGCGGGCCCGGCCCCGCCAATGGGTTGGACTTCATGAGTTGATGCGCAAGGCCCGTTCCGGCTCTGTTCACTCAGTCGTCTCAACCCTGCGAATAAAACATCAATTTCGTATCGAGAACCGGCAACGCCAATCGAAGAATGGCGAAAGGATCTCTGAATATCGACTTGAGGAGTAACGCCAATGAGCGGATTCAGAAATGGGAACTATGTCGGTCTCCACCGGGGCGAGGAAGTTGATTTTCTCCAAAGAAAACACCCCGCCGCCTTCCTCCTCTTGTGCCTGATTGCCAGGCGGGCCCGCTACAACGATGAGCCTTGCCCAATGACGGGTTTGAAACACGGTGAGGCTTTCATTGGTGACTGGCACGAGGCCGGTCTGAAATCTCGAAAACAGTATCGGTGCGCCCTCGACAGGCTTAAGGCGCTGCGGTTGTGCGACTTTCGAGGGGCCAAGACAGGGGCCAACAAAGGAACCGTCGCTACCCTTCTCCCCCAAGGGATTTTCTCCATCTCGAAGACAGGAGGGGCCATCAAAGGGGCCACTGAAGGGCCAGGGAGGGGCCAGTTGGGGGCCAGCAAAGGGCCACAAACAACCAAGAAACCAAGGAACCATGAAACCATGAGAGAGAGAGCCCCCGCCGCTTCCCAAGATCCCAACCCGGTTGAACCAACCGAGTCCCCGGCCTCTCTCTCTCTCTCTGATTCTGGTCAGTCTGGCACCCGCCCGGCAGGGCCCGCCGGTCCCGGCGATCCGCCCGAGTTTGAGGAGATCATTAACCGCTTGGCTCAGGCTTACCCGAACGCACCCCGGAATCTTGAACCAGTCGAACGAACGGAGCTCGCCAATCACAAGCCTATCCTCGCCGAAATGACAGGCGAGGATTGGGAAGTCTTGCGAGTCTGGACCAATGAGGCCACCGACCAATCGCGGGGTTGTAAGCTCTGGCCCCGGAACCGGTCGCAATTTTTGAATCACGCCGGCCAGGCCCTCGAAAAGGTGCGCACTTGGTGGGAAGAATCCGGCCGGGAATGGTGGGAGAAAAAAGAGGCCAAGCGCAAAAAGAAAGAGTCCGACCAAGCCTCCAAGTCGAAAGAGCAAGACTCCGAAGTTCAGGATCATGAACCGATGACCGGGGAAGAGGCCGTGGCCTTCCTGCAATCATAGACACTTGGCAAACCGGAAGCCGCCCCCGTCAGGCCGGATCATGCTTTGCCGTCTTGATGCTATGGCACCGCCGGCAAAGCGTCTGGAGATTTCCGAGGCCATTGTCGCCACCGCATCGAAGCGGCCTCACATGATCGACATGAACGGCGGGGCGGGGTGGCTCGCCCGGCTTGCTTAGGTTCACAACCTCAAATCCCTTTCCATTCCACACGCGCACTTGAGAGCAAAGGCAAACCGGATCGTTGGCCAGGGTATCGCGGGCGATGGCCTCCCATGCCCGACCGTAATCCGACCGACGAGCCGCCCGTGAGAGCGACCTTTGGCGGCGACTGGTCAGGCTTGGAGGGCGGCGCACGGCAAAGGGGATGGGGGTGAACTCATGGTGGGATTGTATCCTGCGGAGCACGTCCAACCAAAAAAAACCGCTACTCCCTCGTAGGGGGGGTGGGGGTATACACTCAAAAAAGCTGTCAACAGGCCCCTTTCGTTCGAAAATTGTCGCTGGGAATCCGCAGGCACCATAAATGCGCTGCGGAACACATATTGAAGTGCTTCAGGGCATTCCCAGTCTGATACCAAGGTGAAGAATAGACGTAACCGTAATTGAGAAGAATCAGGGCGATTTGAAATTGCGAACCCTAATTGCGTCGGCGTCGTAACATCAATCCACCCCACAAGCCAATCAACATCATTGATTGTGGCTCGGGAATCGAAACAAAATAGGCCCCGACGTTATCATCCACAAATGTTCCTTGGGAGGTTTCCGCGACGAAAGAGATTTCGTGATAGCGTAGAGAGCAAAAACAACCGAGAAACTGTTCGTTAATCTCGCCTGATGGTCCCGTCTCGCTAGCATCAACAGTAAAAACTCCAAGTCCTTCTGCCGGACCTGAACCAGTTAGGTAAAGCGGAACCGTTTCAGTTGATTGGATTGGTGCTCCTGGGAAATCGCGTGAATCTAACCGCAGGTAAGCCTGTAACAGAACTTCTCCTTCATCGAGAGCA
>JASFWU010000289.1:0-3955 GCA_050049035.1 Akkermansiaceae bacterium
CATTCCCCCACCCGCTTCCACGACCTCTTCGAGAACCGAGTTGTTTTCGTTCAAGGTGGCGGCACGGTGCTGGGAGAAATAACCGATCTTGGTGGTCGTTCCGACGTTTCGTCGTCCGGCATCGCCCTTCTCGATTCCGGCAAGCATCTTCATGAGAGTCGACTTACCGGCTCCGTTGGGTCCCACCAAAACGATACGGTCTCCCCGCTCAATAAAGACGTCGAGGTTGCGGTAGAGAACGTTTTCGCCGTATGCCTTGTCGACATTCTCAAGCGAGATCACCCGCTGGGTCGAACGAGGAGGTTGCGGGAAATGAAAGTGGAACAACTTACGCGGCTTGCGGGGCTTCGGAAGGCGTTCCATTTTTTCGAGCATCTTGACGCGGCTTTGAACCTGCGAGGCTTTCGATCCCACCGAGCGGAACTTGTCGATGAACTCCTGGATGCGGGCGATCTCTTTCTTCTGATTTTGAAACGCCTTCATCTGCTGATCGTAGCGCTCGTCTTTCAGTTGAAGATACTTGGTGTAGTTGCCGGCGTATGGAATGAACTTTTGCTCATCGATCTCGTAAACCTTTTCAACAACCCCGTCCATGAACGAGCGATCGTGGGAGATGATGAGGAGGGCGCCGGGATACTGTTGCAGGTATCGCTGAAACCACATCAGCGAGTTGAGATCGAGGTGGTTGGTCGGCTCATCGAGCATGAGGAGGTCCGGCTCCTCCACCAACAAACGGGCCAGGTGCGCCCGCATGATCCAACCTCCGGAGAACATGTTGGCGGGGCGTAAAAAGTCTTCCTGTGAGTATCCCAGACCGGCGAGGATCTTCTTGGCCTTCGGCTCAAGTTGGTAGCCGTTGAGTTCTTCAAACCGATCCTGCGCCGTGCCGAACTCCTCGGAATCTTTCGCGGCAGTCCGCATCGTCTCGAGAACTCCGCGGAGCTCTTCGGTGATGCCCATGGCGATTTCGAGAATGGTCGCTTCACCGGGATCGCCAGCTTCCTGGGCAAGATAGCCGACCATGCCGTATTCATCGAGATCGACCGTTCCCTGGTCAGCCTCTTCCTCGCTCAGGATGATTTTGAAAAGGGTGGACTTTCCCGCTCCGTTTGGTCCCACCAACGCGACCCGCTCGCCCCAGTTGATGATCATCTCCGAGTCTTCGAAAAGCACGCGTCCCCCGAGCGCCTTGGTCATTTTCTTGATCGTCAGCATGGCGGCGCGGGTGTCGGGTCTGATCGCGAGAGAGTCAAGAAGTTTGCGGGTCTCACGTCCTCTCCAGCCCCTCCGGATGGTCAGGAAACCCGCTCCAGCCAGTCGGAGGCTGCGTATTTGGCAATACGGTCGTTCCAGCCGGAAGACGAGGCCTTCTCGAACTGAAGGCACTTGCCGGTAATTTGTTCCGCCAGTCCATCGAGAGAACCCGCTTCGGCCAGCACGCTGCCTTGATGCAGAACGCCTTTACGGGACCGGCGCTGGCCTGCCCCGGCGAGTTTGGTTCCATCCTCGCCCAGAAGATCCCACGCGACCGGTTTTTCGAAGCAGGCGACGGATTCAGCGGTTGAATCCTCGACGGTAAGGTCACAGCGAATCCCACCAGAGCCGAGACACTTCGCGATTTCCCGGTGAATCGCGCAATAGCTTTCGTTCCCACGACGCCCGGCCAATTCATGGGAACGGGGAATGGCAAGGGTATAAGTCCGGTCGTAACGATGATCCACCACGCCCCCACCGGTCCAACGACGGACGTAGTCGGCTTCGTTTCCAAAGGTTTTCCGGGCTGCGGCCAGACTTTGAAAATACCCGAGGCTCACCCAGTCACCGGCCCAGTCGTAAAGCCGCAAAACCGGGATGTCTTCCAATGAATCGAGAAGCCACTCGTCCACCGCCATGTTTTCGGGTCCGGAACGCGGGAAGTCGTCCCGCCAAACGATGAGTTGTTCAAAGAGCATGCTGGTTTAGGTTTTAAAGTCGCGTGACTGGAAGACCATCCAACCCACGACAAACAGGCTGGCATTGAGACCGAGAAGTATCGAGTAGCTCTCGATCACACGATCCCAGGGCACCTTTTCCTGAAGGAGGTAGACCCAGTTCGCCATCCGGAAGGTGATGAACATGTCCTTGTGGTTTTCCAGGAAAGGAATGTTTTGCAGGACGAAGTCGATGAAGAACACACTCAGGGCCATCACCGAAGCGGCGGCCGGTTTGATCTTGAGACAGGAAAAGAAAAAGCCGAGCGATGACACCACACACATGCTCAGCCCCATGAAACATGCTCCGGTGAAAAGGCGGCGAAAGGCTTCGTCGGTATCAGGATAAACCGCGAGGATGTAGAGCTCGGGATTCCAAACAAATAGTCCGCCACCACTGCCCATCGCCAGGACCGCCATTCCGTATCCCGTGACCCCCACGAAAATGACAAAGGTTACGGTGTAGATGATGACGGCGCAGTACTTCAGAACGAGAATTCGCAGACGTGAAACCGGACGGGACAGGACGAGTCGCAGGTTTCCGTCCTCGCCTTCTTTCGCGACAATGTCGCCCGCCACGAGCGCAAAGTAGATTGAGCCCAGGAGGAACATGCTGAAGCCCATGATCCAATAGGATGCCGTGAGCGACGATGAAAGGAGCTCCAAGGGAATCTGGTTCCGTTCGGCGAGCACTTCGAACTGTTCCTTTCCGATCTTCACCCAGAGCGTGAGCAGAATGGCCTCGAACACCAAAAAGACGACGTAGCCGATGTAGGTTCGCTTGCGCGCGAAGAGCTTCTTCAGCTCGCCCCGGAGTTGTCGAAGAAAAGTCATGATTTCGAAAAGCCGCTGTGTTCCAGATAAACGTCTTCGAGCGACCGGCGAACCGGAGTCACCTCGCCGACCTCCCCGCCCGCTTCGACCAGGCGCGCTACCAAAGCGGGAATGGTTGTTTCAGTGGGAAAGACCCACCGGTCTCCCGGCATCAGTTCCCCTCCCAAATCAGCGGTGACCTGTGCAAGCACCTCGGGAGGAGAAACCTGAAGTTTCACACCAGGCCGATCGTCCCGCAGCTCCCTTACCGCCCCTTCATAAACCAGCTCCCCGGCGCGAATGATCGAAACGCGATCACACATCTGTTCGACCTCGGAAAGAAGGTGGGAGTTGAAAAGCACGGTCATGCCGCGCTCGTCACGGAGCTTCAGGATGAAATCGCGAAACCACTTGATCCCTTCCGGGTCGAGTCCGTCGGTTGGCTCGTCCAGGAGCAGAATCTCCGGCTCCGGAAGGAGGGCTTGAGCCAAGGCCAGCCGTTGGCGCATTCCATGACTGTAGGCTCCCACCTTTGAATGAATTCGCTCGGTCAGCCCGACCATTTCCACCACCTCCTTGGCTGCAGCTTTTTTGAATCGCTCACTCAGGCCAACGAGAATCTTGAGGTTTTCCCAACCGGAAAGGTAGTCGTAAAATGCCGGCGCCTCGAAGATCGATCCCACCTTGCGCAACGCGACACGCGGTTGTTTTTGAACCGAGACTCCGTCGATGAGCACCTCGCCGCTACCGGCCGCCACCATGCCGAGAATGATCCCGACGGTGGTGCTTTTTCCCGCTCCGTTGTGACCGAGCAAGCCATGGATTTCTCCCTTTTTGACTTCAAACGAGATGCCCTTGAGCGCCGCCTTGCGCCCGAACGACTTCGTCAAATTTCTCACCTCCAACATCACAAACCACCGAAATCAGGTTTCCCGAATCCTTTCAGGGACTCGCGCACGGTGTTGAAAAACGGCACAAGCTCAAGCTTCGTCTTCACGCTGGATTCCTTCAGAAACCACTTCGCTCCTCTCATCGAGATGGTTCTAACGAGATTGGGGTTTTCCTCCTGGAGACGGGCAAACTTCTCGGCATTTGCTCCCGAACTATATTTGCGAATCGTTCGTTCGACCATTTCCTGACGCGTTTTGGGATCTAATTGATCGAACAGCTCG
>JASFWU010000290.1:0-3938 GCA_050049035.1 Akkermansiaceae bacterium
GATTCCAAAAGGAGCGAGCTCTCGGGCCATCGAGCGAGACCAGCCGATTTGGCCCCCTTTGGCTGCCACGTAGGCCGAAAAGTTGGGCACCGATGCGGAATACACCTCCGAAGTGATGTTGATGATGCGGCCAAATCCTTTTTCCTTCATCGCGGGTAAGGCGATTTGGGTGAGCAGGAAGGGGCTGAGGACAAAGAAATCGAGCATGCTGCGGTAGAATTCCTCGTCGTATTCCTCGATGGGCTTCTGGGGCTGGTCCGGCGTGGCGTTGGGAACCAGGATATCAACGGGACCCAACTCATTGCCCGCTTGTTCGAGGAGTCGCTTGATTTCGGACTCTTTGGAGACGTCGGCGCGAATGGCGATCGCTTCGCCTCCGGTAGCCTTGATTTCTTCGACCACCTCCTCGCCCCGGGCGATGTTGTTGAAGGCATTGACCACCACCTTGGCTCCACGTGAGGCAAGGCATTTGGCGATTCCAGCCCCGAGTCCCTTGCTGCTGCCGGTCACGAGGGCAATGTGCCCATGAAGGCTTTTGTCTGTCATCATGCCGTCACTTTAGAAGACCGCTGGATGCGAAAAAGGGGAAAGCTCGAAGAGGTTCACAAAAATAAACACTCATTTGAACACTTTTTGGTTGCATGAACACTGTTCACATGATTAATACAGAAACAGTTAACAAACACTGAAGATTGTCATGAGTTCAACGACCACTAAAACTGCCGCCATGTCCGAAAAGAAAACCAAGGCTCCCGCTTCCGCTGCCGAAAAAGGGGACGATAAGCTTGCCGCTGCTCGCAAGAAGAACCTCGATCTCGCCATCACCCAGATTCAGAAAGATTTTGGCGAAGCAGCCATCATGCGCCTTGGCGATGACCGCCGCATGGATGTCGAAGCGATCCCGACCGGGAACCTGGTCATCGATCGCGCTCTCGGAGTGGGAGGTTTTCCGCGTGGACGAATCGTGGAAATCTTTGGACCGGAATCGTCAGGAAAAACCACGCTCACTCTCACCGCGATTGCTCAGGCACAGAAAGCGGGCGGCCTCGCGGCCTTCATCGATGTCGAGCACGCTCTTGATCCGCAATATGCCCGTCGGCTTGGGGTGAACCTCGATGACCTTTTGGTTTCCCAGCCGTCTTCCGGTGAAGAAGCACTTCAAATCGTCGAGACCTTGGTTCGTTCGAATGCCATCGATGTGGTGGTGCTCGATTCGGTTGCCGCCCTCGTCACCAAACAGGAATTGTCGGGGGAAATCGGTGACTCCACCGTCGGGACCCAGGCTCGTCTCATGAGTGCGGCGATGCGAAAGCTGACCGGTTTCATTTCGAAGGCCCGCACCACCTGCATCTTTACCAACCAGATCCGCGAAAAAATCGGGGTGATGTTTGGCAGCCCGGAAACCACTCCGGGTGGACGCGCGCTCAAGTTCTTTTCCTCGGTCCGGGTGGACATTCGCCGGATTGGTCAGATCAAGGCGACAGACGGAACCGTTCAGGGGAGTCGCACCAAGATTAAGGTTGTGAAGAACAAAGTGGCTGCCCCTTTCACTGACGCCGAGTTTGATATCATCTACAACGAAGGCATCTCCTCGGTGGGCTCGCTCATCGATCTCGCGCAGGAGTTTGATATCATTCAGAAGCGGGGGAGTTGGTTTAGCTACGATGGTTCCCAGCTGGGGCAAGGTCGCGATGCCACCAAGACGGCCCTTCTTGAAGATGAGAAACTCTACTCAGAGATCGAAGAGAAGGTGAAAGAGAAGATGGCAGTGTAGATTCCAAATTTTCATTTTCCATGGCTTTCCCGGTGATGGCGGAGACGCTGTCACCGGGTTTTTTCTGTTCTGAGAAAACACTTGCTCAGGCCGGGGTCCGTTAACGAGATTGAATTGATGGACCGCCAACCCCGATTCAAAAGGAATTTTGTTCCGAAAGAGCCGCCCAAGGGCAGTTCTGATTTTGCCTCGGTTCGTGGAGCTCGTGGGCGGGGATTTTTTGGAGGAGGGAAGTTGGCGAATTCGTATTCCGCTCTTCACATTGTCCTCTCCGGGATCACTCTCGTTCTGGCAGTTTGCTTTCTTGCATCGGTGATTGTCGCTCTCCTTCCGGTTGAAAGAGAGATGAGCGAGGGCTCATCCATGTTGGCGCTGCTCTTTTTCTTTCTCGCACACTTCTTTGTTTTCGTCGTCGAGTGGTATCGAAACAGCGAATTGTTGTTTCGCAGACCGATCGTGCTTTTGCTTTGGGGTGGCTTGTTAGGCGGTTTGTCGATCGGTGCGATTTTCTAGAAAGTGTTCACGATGGCCTGAATTCAGTGCTGGTCTGTTGGTTTCAAAGATGGGTATCGTCTGTCAATGAAATGGTTCCTTTTCATCATGATCGCGATCACTGGATTGGCCGCGGCTGTCCCGATATCTGAAATGAAGGCAGAGGTTTATCAAAAAGGCGGGAGCAAGCTTCCATATCGTTGGGTGAAAACACCGGGGGAAGATGACCCGGTGCTGATTCTCTTTCTTCACGGCGCCGGAGAGCGGGGAGATGACAACAAGGCCCAGTTGAAGCATGGCGTGCCCGAGCTGTTGGCCTGGCTGGAAAAGGAAAAGAAGGCAGCAGTAGTCGTTGCTCCCCAGTGTCAACGTGGAGTGTGGTGGACGAATTTCGGAGGAGACTTCCGTTCGCCCGAAGGAATCACGCTGAAAGACAAGCCGTCAACGATGATGGCATTGGTCCTCGAAGTGACCGGGCAAATGATCAAAAACGAGAAGGTTGATTCCAAAAGGGTGTATGTCACCGGCTTGTCGATGGGTGGATTCGGCTCTTTTGCTGCGGTCGCTCGTCGCCCCGACCTGTTCGCAGCGGCCATCCCCATCTGTGGTGGAGGCGACCCCAAGACGGCCGAAAAGATGAAAAAAGTGCCTTTTCAGATCTACCATGGAGACGCCGATAAGGTGGTTCCCCAGATGGCTTCGGAGGTCATGGTAAAGGCCCTCCGTAAGGCTGGCGCGAAAGTGGATTTTGAGTCCTATCCTGGCGTAGGTCACAATTCATGGACCAAAACGTATCGAAATCCCAAGGTCTGGGAGTGGCTTTTTACTCAAAAGCGAGACTGAGCGGGCCAAAGATTCTTATGATCGGCTCTTGATCCCGTCCGGTGGGTGGGGAAACCTGCGCGCCCGCCGCCATGCCAGAGAACGCCTCATTCGCCGAGATTGGAGAAGCTTTTGAAAAGCACCAGTCCTTTGCTGTCGTCAGTCACGTCCGTCCCGATGGAGATGCCATCGGGTCGATCCTGGCTCTCGGGCATGCCCTTGAGCTAAAAGGAAAGACTGTACGCTATCTGAACAACGATGGATGTCCTGAAAGCCTTCAGTTCCTTCCTGGTTCGGAAAAGGTGGAGGTATCAGGCGAAGCCGGAAAGGTGGATGTCGAAGTGGCAATCATCCTTGATACTGCCACACATACCAGAGTGGGTGAGGAGAGTTTGAAGGCCATCGAAAATGCCTCGCTCTTGATCAATATTGACCATCACTTGTCCAATCCTGGTTACGGCGATCTGAGTTACATTGATTCGGGAAGCCCGGCGACCGGCCAGATCATCTACGATCTTTTGATGGCTCTGGAGTATCCGATTTCCGAAATCACGCGCGACTCCATCTACGTGGCGGTTTCGACTGACACCGGCTCGTTCCAATATGCCGGGACAACGCAGCGAACCTATGAAATGGCTGCCGACCTTGTTGCGCGTGGTTTGAAGGTGGGAGAGATCAATCAATTGACCTACGACAATCAGCCGTATCGCCGGGTCGAGTTGATGCGCTCACTCCTGAATACCCTCGAACGTAGTGAAGACGGTCGTGTGGTTTGGTGGGATCTCCGTGAGACCACCAAGGAGGAGATTTCTTTGGTTGATGATGACAGAGAGGGACTGATCGATTTTAA
>JASFWU010000291.1:0-3934 GCA_050049035.1 Akkermansiaceae bacterium
CTCAGTCTTTCCAGAGAAACGATTTGTATTCGGCAACCACGGTCTCGCCTTCGAGAATGGTCACCTTCCACTGGGTCACCTTTCCCCCGGAGCTGTACTCATCACCCGTAATCTGAAACTTCGTCGTATTCTTTTTCTTGGGGGACGGGACCTCGATTTCTTTCGAGAGAATCTGCGACTCCGTCGCTCCCTGGCGATAATCGAGACGCACGGTTGCCGGCGCGCGGTTTTCCGACTTCCAGAAGACCGTATAATAATGCCCGTAGCGATCCTTGTGATCCTGGATGTCTACAGCTCCGTGAAGGAGATGACGTGGCTCGAACTCCAGCATCGGATCGACCGCCGATACGGACTGCGTCTCCGAATTCAAATGAAAAGGATTCACCTTCGTGATCGTCACGGGTCCCGAAGTCGGGACGGTACACCCCACGAGCAGCGCTCCGGCAAAGATGGGGACGAAATATTTCCAGGATTGATTAGTCATCCGTATCGGCTCAAGAAAGAGCTTTCGCCCTCTCTCAAAAATTGCTAGGTGTAAATATCCCATATTTAGCGAGAGGTTCACCTGTTTTTTCCTGTTTCGGCAGGTTGGAGTTAGGAAGCGCAAAACGGGGTGAAGCGCAAGGCCTTACTGCTGCTTCGCGCTTTCCCATTCCCGGTCCATTTCTTCCAACGTCGCATCGGCGAGATCTCGCCTCTTCGCTCGGAGCCCCGACTCCACTTTTTGAAATCGATCCACGAATTTCCGATTGGCCTGGTGCAGGAGCAGCTCGCTCTCGAGTCCCTGCTTCCTCGCCAGATTCACCACGGCAAAAAGGAGATCACCAATTTCCTCTCCCAGGCCCTCGGCGTCATCCGACGCCAACTCTGCCTCCACTTCCTCCAGCTCTTCTCGAATCTTCTCCAAGACCGGCTTGGTGTCTGGCCAATCAAATCCCACCTTGGCCACTTTCTTCTGGATTTTCTGAGCCGCCATCAGGGCGGGAAGGCCTTCGTTCGCCCTCTCCAAGAAAAAATCGGCATCCTCCGAGCCTTTCTCCCGGTCAGGAGATTTTGCTCTCTCTACTTCCTTGATCTTCTCCCACTGGGAAAGCACCTCATGAGAAGTGGTCGCCTCGGACTCTCCGAAAACATGAGGATGACGACGGATGAGTTTTTCGCAAATGGCAGAGGCAATGTCGTCGAAATCGAATCGCCCGCTCTCACTCGCAATCTCGGCGTGAAAGATCGGTTGGAGCAGCAGGTCTCCCAACTCATCGACGAGGGCATCGCGATCCCCTGTTTCGACGGCATCAGCGACTTCATAGGCTTCCTCGATCCCATGTTTGACCAGGGTTTCGTGGGTTTGCTCCGCATCCCAGGGACAACCCCCAGGTGCGCGCAGGATATGCATGATCGCCCGAAGGCGCTCGACAGGGGGTTGGTCGGCAGGAGGGATCGGATGCGGCATACCCCGCCAAAATGCTTCAGATTCCGCCTGGGTCAATGCCCTGCCCGATCGGAAGATCGGCTCTACATTGGAAATTCCCGGGTAGACAAGGTCGAATCGGAAAGCTACCTACCTTCCACTGATCCCCTACGGCATGGCAAAGCATCGTTTTTACATCCCCGCATCGACCTGGAACCTGGAGAACCTCATGCTCTCCGAGGAAGAAGCCCATCACTGCGCCGAGGTCATGCGATGCAAGACCGGAGATCGCATCATCGTTTTCAATGGCGAGGGAGTCGAAGTCGAGGCCGAGATCCTCTCGATCTCCCGGAAAGAGGCCGCTTTGAAACCCCTCCTCGTTTCCGAAACAGAACGCCCTCCCGCCGAGATCACCCTGGGCCAGGCGATCCCGAAAGGGAAGAACATGGACCTCATCATCCAGAAGGCGACCGAACTCGGCGTCTCCGTCATCATCCCCCTCCTCTCCGAGCGGACCGTGGTCCAGCTCGATGCCAAAGATCTCGAAAAGAAACGGGCCAAGTGGCAGCGGGTCGCCATCGAGGCCTGCAAGCAATGCGGGCAGAACTGGCTTCCTTCCGTGATGACTCCCGTTCCCATCGAGGCTTTCACCCGAAAAACTTCGACGGCTTTCCGCATCGTTGCCGCGATCAGCCCCGAGGCTCAGCCGCTCCAGTCCATCTTGCGGGATTGGGATGAGGAAAATTCCGAACGTCCCCGTGCCGTCACTCTCATGATCGGACCCGAAGGCGATTTCACCCCAGCCGAAATTTCGACCGCCCGTTCTGCGGGATTCGCGCCTCTTTCACTCGGCCCCATCATTCTGCGAAGCGAAACAGCCGCCATCTATGCCGTCAGCATCGTGGGCTACGAATTGATGGGCAGCTGAGATTTGAAAGATAGCGCCTGTGGATTTCGTATCCGCAGGATGTGCTTCTTCCGATTTCTTTTTTCGCGACACTTTCTCATGGGCAGCCTGCTTTTCCTGCTCGCGGGCACTCTCGTAGTCACGGGAGGCATTCTTTGGTTCGGCTCCAGTTTCCTGATCCAGCCCCAGCGAAGACCACTCGAAGCGAGACATTACGAACTTCTCGAAGGCCCCGAGGAATTTGGCCTATCGCTGGAATCCCACACTGTCGTGACCTCGGACGGAACACGACTCGACACTCTGCTGGCAACTCGATCGCTCACTCCTGGGAAAGCAACTCGGACTCGAGGAATGACTGAAAGACTCCGAAACCAGGGGTTCATCTCTCACTCCACTCCTCGTGGGACCCTCGTCCTCCTTCACGGCCGCGGCGGGATCAAAGAAAACCTGCTCTATGTCGCACAGCGTTTCGTAGCCGCCGATTTTCGCTGCATCGTTTATGATGCCCGCGCCCACGGTAAGAGCACGGGTGCTTACTGCACGTTTGGAAAGCGCGAGGTTCAGGACCTCGAAGCCGTTCTCTCCTACTACCGCAACCGACTCGGAGAGAGAGACGAGAGGATCGGTCCGGTCGGTGCCTTTGGCAACTCCCTCGGCGCAGCGGTCGTGCTCCAATCCCTCGAAAACTTTTCCTCGGACTCTCCACGGATCGAGGCAGCCGTCGCGGTCGCTCCTTTTGCTTCTCTTCCGGAAATTGTCGTCAATGCAGGGCAGAAGAAGATTCACCGCCATCTTCCCCCGGAACTCATTCATGCCTCGATGCACCTGGGAGGCTGGCGAGCCGGCTTCCGCCCCTTCTCGATTTCGCCCCTCGCATCCACCGCCCGGTCGCGAACTCCCCTCTTTCTAACCCATGGTCGTCTCGATGGCGTGATTCCGATCCAGCATTCCCATCAGATCCGAGACGCTTCTCAAGCCAGCCCGCTGGTCTGGCGAGAGGTTCCCGATGGCTATCACTCCAACGTGCTGGCGACGGGTGGGGACGATCTCTACGAAGAGATGCTTCTCTTCTACCTTGAGAACCTCGGTGCCCCGTCCGGGAAGAACCGCCGAGCCGAGACATCCTTCCACCAAGCATCCCTTTATGGGGTCGCAATGCGGTGAAGCAAGCGCGAGGTCGTCGACTGCTCGATGGCAATCTGACGAAGTGGCGCATCGGGTTGCTCTGAGGGCATTTCCAGCAACATCGAAATCGACTGCTTGATATACCGAAACGTCCTCAAAACAGGATCATAATAAATCTCTCCTCCGAGGCTCCCCCCTTCAAAACGCATCTCTGCGGAAAAGGCATCCTCGGTCGGAAGCAATCCAGAAAGACTTCCCGAGACTCCGATCTTCTGACAAAGATGGCCTTCGAATTCGATGGAGCCCAGGTGGCGATAGGTGAGATCGAAACTGACCTGCCCCGCCCCACTGACCTCACGTGCGCCTTCGAGAGACCAGGTCTGCCCAGGACCAACCGGCTTTTCACTGGCTCCCTGGAGAAGGAGGGAAACCAACTCCGTCAACTCATCGGGACCAAATCTCGGCAGTGTATCCTTGGGCTTCGGATCGTCTGG